>JADFHN010000034.1 GCA_022567155.1 Bacteroidota bacterium | reverse complement strand
AACTCCTATTCTATCCCTTGAACTATGAGGCCATGTTTAACCAATCAGATTTCCTTTCTTTTAAAGAAATATCCCTTGTTTACAATACATATTGCAAGGGCATGCAAAAGTATAAGTAAACCGCAATATTTACAATAAGCGGAATATCCCGGCATGTAACTCCTGTTTTCTGCTAGTTTTACAAGATGGGCTTGATTTGTGTAAAAACAATGATATTTTTTGTTTTGGGTGCTACAAGTGTAATTTTCGGTTATGCTTATAGTGTAGGAAAAAATCTTATATAGAGAACCCAACGTAGCCACAAATGCAATTTGTGGCTAATTGCATTTGTGGCTGTTTAGATTTTGAATTGCCTCAGATTCAATCTGAGGCTACGTGGGGTATTGTTATAGAATTTAAATGAAACGTATAAGAGGTTGTATGAAATTACAGTTAACCCAAAAAGTTCATTAGAACTTTTTGCACGAAGTGCAGGCGATTGAAAATGAATGCGTTATAGCTTTTTATCAATGTAATTTTTTCTTACATTTTCAATGCCGGGTTAATGAATCTTCTGACAAATGTACCTGTCCGGGTTAAAGATATAAAGTAACCGGGTTCATAAACGGACATACCGTACATCTGTATTATCATCGGGGAATTCTTTATAATCTGTCAAAACGAAGGCCTATCAGATCCAATTATTCAATTTTTGGCAACTGCCATCCGTTGTGGTATTGTGCTGAAATCATGCTCGTGGCTTCTGCATCATTTTTAAATTCATGACGTTCATTATCCCAATATATTTTCTTACCCGTTCGAAAAGCAATGTTTCCCATGTGTGCATTGATGGCGGCCGTACTTCCACTTGACGGAGGGCATTTTGCATAGGAAGGATCGTTTTTACGGATTGCTTCCACAAAATTCCTGGTATGCAGGTCAAGGTAATTGCCCTGCCGGGGTTGATCAGCCATATCAGGCATCTTGAACGTACGTTTGCCATCCTGGGTTTCTTCTTCAGGAATTATCTCGAACCCCTGCCGGTTTAATACCAGGGTACCATTATTCCCAATAAAAGCTATTCCTTCTGTCCGCCCGTAGTTTCCTCCATTTATTCCTGTTGCATGCTCCCAAAGCATTGTAAAGCCGTCATATTCGAATATCGCCTGCAGGGTATCGGGTGTTTCGGAAGCATCGTCAGGATAGGCAAATTTACCGCCGGTGGCAGTCACTGATTTTGGCGCGTTTACATTCATGGCATACAATGCGATATCAATTTCATGTACGCCCCAATCAGTCATTAATCCTCCTGCATAATCCCAGTACCACCTGAAGTTAAAGTGAAACCGGTTTGGATTGAAAGGCCGATCAGGGGCCGGCCCCAGCCACATTTTATAGTCAACCCCTTCAGGCGAAGCGCTGTCGGGTTTTACAGGTATGGGTTTCATCCAGCCCTGGTATGCCCACACTTTTACCGTCCGGATTTTGCCCAGGTCTCCCGATCGTACAATCTCAATGGCATGCTGATAGTGAGTGCCGCTTCGCTGCCATTGGCCCACCTGTACCACTTTATTATACTTTTTTGCTGCCTTTTCCATGATATAGCACTCCTCCACGCTGTTGGCAAGAGGTTTTTCTACGTAAACATGTTTTCCGGCATCCAACGCATCCACCATGATCCTGCAATGCCAGTGATCGGGTGTACCGATGACTACAGCGTCAATTTCTTTGTTGTCGAGTAACTTTCGGTAGTCACGGTATAACTGTACAGGATTACTTCTTGATCCGGAATAATCCTTTTTTCTCCGGTCAGGCACAGACCGGTCTACATCGCAAATGGCGATGCAATCCACATCGTCCATTTTTAAAAGTGAACGCATATCGGACCAGCCCATTCCATTTGCCCCGATAACTCCGATTTTCATAATGTCAGAGGGTGGAGTGATGGTGCTTCTAATGAACATTCCGGGCAGTATGCCTAATCCAATCAATGCGGTTGAAGACTGGCTGATAAATTTTCTGCGAGTTGCTTTCATTTATTTGATATTTATGTTCATATTTTCATTGTAAAAGATGATGTTAATTTATTCAAATTCGGTTTATTTTCAAATAAACCAAACCCTGAAAAAGCATGCTGAAACAATATACTTTTCCATACCAACAATGATCATTAGTTGTGTTGTACACATATCATTCAATCCATCCGCATTCCCGCCGGTTTTTACCTTTTTTTCCGGTTAGCTCATCCCCAAGATCTTCACGAGCTTTCATACCAATTTGCTGAAGTGATGCAACAATTTCCGGGTACATTTCCTTTACATCATATCGCTCACCCGGGTCTCTTCGAAGATCATACAATTCTAATCCAACGGAATCCTGGTGCGTTTTCCCGGGCCATCCGTCGTTGCCGGGGGCATGCCCGATATACGACCTGTGTTTGTGCGGAAAGATCAGTTTCCAGTTATCCTTCAGCACAGCTTCCAGGTTATTGACGCCATAGTAGTAATACAAATGATCTCTTGGGTCTGCTTCCGGCTCGCCAAGAACAAGAGGCAAAATATTTACACCATCAATTTTATGATCAGGAAGCGCTGCACCCGTAATTGCAGCAATGGTGGGCAGAATATCAATGGTGGATGCAAGGTTGCTGATCACCTTTCCAGCTACTGTCCTGCCTGGCCATCTGATGATGCAGGGTACCCGCTGTCCGCCTTCAAAACTGGTGCCTTTGCCTTCCCGTAATCCACCGGTTGAGCCTGCATGATTGCCAAAATTGAGCCAGGGGCCGTTATCGGAAGTGTAGATCACAAATGTATTTTCCGAAAGCCCGTTTTCTTCCAGCGCCTGCAATACCTGCCCTACCGACCAGTCAATTTCCATGATCACATCACCGTACATTCCCTGCCGGCTTTTCCCGCTGAATTTTTCCGAAACACCCAGGGGAACGTGAGGCATCGAGTGTGGGAAATACAGGAAAAACGGCCGGTTTTTGTTCTTTTCAATAAATTGAATTGCCCGTTCAGTGTACCGGGTAGTGAGTGTTGCCTGGTCTTTGAGTGTTTTGATTTCACCTACTTTTTCATTGCCGTCAATCAGCGGTAATATTGGGTATCGTGCTTTCCAACTAGTAGAATCAGTAATTGGGGTACCATCAAAGTTGACAGGCCACATATCGTTGGAGTAGGGAAGGCCGAAGTATTCATCAAATCCATGTTGTAGAGGTAGAAATTTCTTTTGATGCCCCAGATGCCATTTTCCGAAGATGCCGGTGGCGTACCCTTTTTGCTTCAGCATCTCTGCAATGGTTATTTCATTGTCATGAAGTCCGTTTTTTGACCACGGCATCAGCGCACCATGTATGTTTATCCTGTTTGGGTAGCACCCGGTAAGTAATCCGGCCCTGGAAGCGCTGCATACGGCCTGAGCAGAATAAAAATTGGTAAAACGAATACCTTCAGCTGCAAGTTTGTCCAAATGGGGTGTTGTATATCCGATGGCACCGTATGTGCCGAGGTCGCCGTATCCCTGATCGTCAGTAAATATAAGCACGATGTTGGGAAGGCGATTAGCAGATCGAGGTTTACAACCTATTACTGTAAGGATCAGGATAAAGTTCAACAGGTACCGTAAATGCATATTGACTAAGGTTTGATTCGAAGGTTGAAGCTACATAAAAGTATAAATAAATGCGCACTTTATTACTGCATCAATATCCGCATTTTCAGAAAATTCAAAGACCCCGACAGATGAGCTGGTTTATTGTCATGATCAAAGGCGTGCATATAACAACCACTGGTCGTAAGATCGCCCTACGCCCAAAAATGGATACTTGAAAAAAGCCATACAGAAAGCCAGGAAAACCGGATATTGGCTGTATTCAAAGAGACCGGAAAGAAAAATAAAGGGAACTATGATTTGCGGTTATGGCAACAACACAGTCATCCAATAAAATTTAGTTCTAATGAAATGATGAATCAAAGGTTGGATAATTTATATAACATCCTTGTTAAATCAAGATATGTAATTCACCTGAACGTTGATTGTGGAGTAATGGAATGGATTATTGTGGTTCAGGAAAAGGTAAAATAGACTTATTATACATCATGTAACAGTTCTCAAAAGATAATGGTAGGTCGTAGGGCGACCCTATGACCAGATGAAAGGAATTCGTGAAATGCTGCTTTAAGATCAGCCCTTATCAATGCCATCAAGTACTTGAAAGTACGGCAGAGACTAAAAAGGCAACATCTTTATCTTCAGATTTTTGTAAATTCATGTCTTTGATCTGTCAATAACAGTAATACACTATGGGTACACTTGTCAAAAAACTTGGAGATATTGACCGTAAACTGGGCAAATTTGAAATTATTGATCTAGCCATTACTAATGCGCAAACCGTTATTGAAAGCAGTAAATATGACCTGTTGAAGGTATATATAGAATTGAAACGATATGAGATATATCTGAAAACAATTATTAAAAAGATACAGGATTCGGCTTACAGGAAGGCGAAGCAGGTACAGGAAAAATCGCTTGCTCCCCAACAACAATCAAATATAAACATACCTGTCAAACCGGCCGTATTTATATATTCTGATGCCAGGGTTCGGATGACACATCGGGTTAAATGGGATTTTTCGAAAGATGACGAATGGTTGAAACTGGATAATGAAATACGGAAACTTACGTCGCAAAAAAAAGAAAGGGAACGGTATCTGATTAAGTTTGCAAAATCCGAAACCCTTGCGGATCCGGATACGGGCGAAATTATTGAGACTGGAGATTTTCCAAAGGAAATCCGGCATGGGATAGCCATCTCGTTGTAATACCGGGCTACGGGTTGAATGTTTATATTATGGTATTATCGGCACAGCTAGGATTAATTGAATGTATTTTTTAACCCAATGAGGTTTAGTATTAGTTAAAATTCCAGTCCTTGCTGATAATCAGCTCCTGCACGGATTTACGAAGATTTTCAGGTATGCCGTTGGCTCCATATGTTTCGATGAACCGGCGGATGATGTCTTTGGCGAATCCCAGCAAAGCCAGCCGTGCTTCTTCATCCTCGATTTTGTTATAGGTATCGAATGCTTTTTCAATTTGATTAAGGAAGGTGTTATACCGGTAGAAGTCCATCTCCCTGAACCGTACAAGCTCGTCGTTTAGTTCTATATAATCTTTGTCAAAAGGCATAACCTTGTATCACTATATTAATTATACAAATATAAGGAAATAGGTAACCCTACACATCGGGAAATCACTTATTTATGAACAGGCGATATGAATTTTTTCAAATTATTCATCAAAACCAATGTCATCGAGTGGCTGAATAAAAGGATCACCCGATGGGTATAGCTTAAATTCCGATTCACCGGGCTTGCTGCTGTATTTTTTTTGATTGACAATACTTTTCAGGGCATTCTCCGAGAAAGTAAACCGGGGTATCAGGTCTTCGAGGTGTTTTCGCGTATCTGCCGTGATGCTGAAATCATTATTCTCAATCAGGCATTTTTCTATATAATCAGGATCCTTCTGAAAAGCCTCATCGAGATGCACGCCTTTATATTTTCCAAACTCCAGTTTATTGTTCCATTCATATATTTTTTTATTCATGTTGTAACGGGTTAAATAAATCTGTCATAAAAGGTCATTGGCAAGGTTGGCAAGCCCTGATCTTTCTCCCTTTTCAAGCGTTATATGCGCATACAGCGGGTGTCCTTTGATCCGGTCGATCAGATATGAAAGACCGTTGCTTTGCGAATCGAGGTAGGGGGTGTCAATCTGGTTGACATCACCGGTGAAAATGATCTTGGTATTCTGGCCTGCCCGGGTGATGATTGTTTTCACTTCATGAGGAGTCAAGTTCTGGGCTTCGTCCACAATAAAGCAAATATTGGAAAGACTCCTGCCCCGGATATAGGCAAGCGGGGTTATGACAAGTTTCTCCTGGGTGATCATATTAGCAATTTTTACATATTCTTTGTCTGACTCGTTCCATTGATTCTGTATAAATTTCAGATTATCCCACAAAGGCTCCATATAAGGATTAAGCTTCGAATAGATATCGCCCGGAAGATACCCAATGTCTTTATTACTTAGCGGGACGACCGGCCGGGCAAGGTATATCTGTTTGTAATTTCGTTTCTGTTCAAGTGAAGCGGCAAGGGCTAACAAGGTTTTGCCCGTACCAGCTACTCCGTTCATGCTTACAAGCTTGACTTCCGGATTCAAAATGGCATGTATGGCAAATGTTTGTTCGGCATTTTTGGGTTTGATGCCATACGCTGTACGTTTCTCCACTTTTTCAACCACTTCTTTCTGAGGATTATAGTACGCCAGAACAGATTTTTTGCCGTTTTTGATAATGTAATAACTGTTATCAACCGGTTTTTCATCCCCAATGATCGAAGAAACTTCACAAAATCCATTCCTGTGCAGTTCATTGATATACTCCGGGGAGGCCTTGTCAATGAGTTGAGTGCCTGAAAAAAGTGTTGACACATTTTTTACTTTTCCTGTAGTATAGTCTTCGGCCGGAAGATTCAGTGATTTTGCTTTTAATCTCAGGTTAATGTCTTTGGTTATAAGAATCACCTTTTTGTTTTTGACCTTTTCCTGCAGGTAAAGTGCCGCATTCAGTATCCGGTGATCAGGTTTGTCTTCACCAAAAATTTTGGTGCTGTCAATTTTTTGTGTGGCAGGATTCATCAGCACCTTAAAATTTCCTTTGTTTTTGCCGTTGAGCGGGATCCAGTCCTGCAGCGTATGGCCTTCAGCAAGTGAGTCGAGCAGGCGGGTAAATTCGCGTGCTTCAAAATTCTTTGATTCGTTTCCTTTTTTGAACTGATCCAGTTCTTCGAGCACCGTAATAGGGATAGCTACATCGTGCTCTTCAAAATTCAGTATTGAATTATGTTCATAAAGAATTACAGAAGTATCTAATACAAAGATTTTCCCATCATTCTTCTTTGCTTTTGCCATTCCTACTCAGGGATTTATATGCAAAATTAATTATTCCAGACCCAAACTATATCAGAATATGAATAAAAATTACGTTTGGTCATTAAATACATACAAATCTTCGTTGTCTCTCGGGATCAGTTTTATTACATTGGCCAAAACTAAATCAACGAGTGTTTTTGAAGCCTTGGGTTTATTTAATCCGGCAAATTCACTGAAACCGGTAAGGGTAACTGACGTGTGTGCATTCAGAAACTGCAGTGCACGTCTGACATCATCGCTGTATTTCAGTAAATACCCGTTTTTGGATTTGGTCCTGAATCTTATCACTTTGAGAAGCTCATTGCTGGCCTGGATACTTTTATCGCCGAACCGGTAATATGCCATTCTTTTATCAGAATTTGTCACAGGTAACAGATAATGAGGTTTGCGGCGCGAGGATCGTACCGAGAGAGATACCACATTTCGGTTGTGTGTAACAGGTACCACCCTGAAATTATACCGGATCTTTGGTTTAATCAGATCGTTAATGGCTTTTTCAAGGACGGAAATAACCTCGTTGGTATCTTTTACGCCCGTAATGAGTTTGTTGTCCTGCACACCCACCAGCAATGTGCCGCCATCTGCATTTGAAAAGGCCACAATCTCTCTGAGCAACCTGTCTATGTGGTGGATTTTCTTTTTGAATTCAATATGCTGGCCTTCCCCCGCGTTAACCAGTTTTTTAAGTTCCTGCACTGTCATTATTAACAACTTAAAATTGTAGAATCATTAAGGCTATGCAACAGACTCGTCATCTTCCTCACTTCCTGGTTCGGGCATGGCAAACATGCTACTTAGCAGATCCTTAAACTGGAGGCCGGATTCCAGGTGGTTTTTACTTAGCATGCTGTATTCGGCAAGTCCGTGCAGCGCAAACTCCATCATTAAGTAAATGGTCGATTGGTCAGTTTTCCGGAAAATATTTTCTGCAAGGTTTTTCAAGCCCGGTACCTGGTTGAGCACTTTTCTGAAATCTTTATCGGAGAGATCAGAGAGCAAGTCAAGCATGTTCCCTTCTCCAAACCAATCAATAATAGGTTTGTACACGTTTTTTTCTTTTTTCCTTGCTTTTTCAGGATTTGGGAAATAATTCTCAAACTGCGCACGGATGGCTTTTCCAAGCAGGTTATGGGCTACAATGCCCGGACCTTCCTGTTCACCCTCATACACCAGTTCAATCTTACCTGTAATGGAGGGTACAACTCCTGCAAAATCACTTATACGGATGGTGGTTTTGCCTGAACCTGTTTTTAATGCCCGTCTTTCGGCAGTGCTGTAAAGGTTTTCCATTCCGCTGATGGTAAGTCGTGCCGATACACCGCTCTTTTCGTCTACATATTCACTTTTTCTGGCCTCAATGGCAATTTGCTCAATAAGGTCACGGGCAAGTTCATGTATGGAAATACGATTGTATTGTTCCGATTTTATATTCGATTCCTGTTGGGTTATCTTTTTACCAATGGCAATCGACTTGGGGTAATGTGTAATGATCTGGCTGTCGATACGGTCTTTAAGCGGAGTTACAATACTTCCACGATTTGTATAATCTTCTGGATTGGCCGTAAACACAAACTGGATATCCAGAAGCAGCCTTACCCGGAATCCGCGAATCTGAATGTCACCTTCCTCGAGGATGTTGAACAATGCAACCTGTATTCTAGCCTGCAGATCAGGCAGTTCGTTGATTACAAAAATTCCTCTGTGTGAACGTGGTATCAACCCAAAATGGATAACACGTTCATCCGAGTAGGGGAGCTTAAGGTTAGCTGCTTTAATGGGATCTACATCTCCGATCAGGTCGGCAATTGATACATCCGGTGTGGCCAGTTTTTCAGTGTATCTATCGTCTCTGTGAAACCAGTTTATTGGGGTATTTTCTTTGTGCTTATTTACAATGTCCTTGCCATACCAGGATATCGGATTGTACGGATCGTCATTCAGTTCCGACCCTTCGATAACAGGGATGTATTCGTCAAGCAATCTGGTCATCATTCTTGCTAGTCTCGTTTTTGCCTGACCGCGCAACCCAAGCAGGTTAATATCGTGCATGGATAATATGGCGCGCTCCAGATCAGGAATTACTGTATTTTCATACCCGTGTATTCCTGTAAATGGATCCTCGCCTCGCTTTAATTGATGAATTAGATTATCCCGTAACTCTTGTTTTACAGGTTTGGTTTTGTAACCTGCGGCCTTCAACCCACCAATCGTGTTTATCGATAAAAGATCATCAATTTTTATTTTTATTTCGTCCATTTGCAACTCCATTTGTTCTAACTATTGAACAACTACTGATTTCATTAAATTTAATTTGTAAACCCACTTAAAACCGTTTTCTTCTATTGCGTTTAAAATCTTCAAAAACAAGGTTTCCTAGCCCTTGCAAACTGCTATAGTATGCATTGCCATTGTTCACTTGTGTAAATTCTTTTACAAATTCACGCAGCCAGGGATCGGTAGCAATCATAAATGTGGTAATTGGAATATTGAGTTTTCTGCACTGGGCTGCAAGACCTAGTGTCTTGTTAATTATTTTCCTGTCCAGGCCAAAACTGTTTTTATAATACTTTATTCCTTCTTTCAAACAGGTGGGCTTCCCGTCTGTAATCATAAAAATTTGTTTGTTTTTGTGTTTTTTTCTTCGGAGAATATCCATTGCCAGTTCCAAGCCGGCCACAGTGTTGGTATGGTAAGGGCCAACCTGAAGGTAAGGAAGGTCTTTGATTTCCACTTTCCAGGCATCATTGCCAAATACTATGATGTCCAGCGAATCTTTCGGGTATTTTCGGCGAACAAGCTCGGCTAGGGCCATAGCCACCTTTTTCGCCGGGGTTATCCGGTCTTCACCATACAACACCATGGAATGCGAAATATCGATCATTAATACGGTAGACGTCAGCGTTTTATGCTCGCTTTCAATAATTTCCAGGTCACTTTCATGCAATGAAAAATCTGAGATGCCATGATTAATCTGTGCATTCCGGATAGAGTCTGTCATTGATATCTGGTCAAGGGTATCTCCAAAACGATACGCCCTGAGTTCTGACCCGGGTTCATCTCCCTGGCCGATAAAATGGGTGTTGTGTCCTCCCGTTTTCGATTTCTTCAACCTCCCGAAGATTTCTTCAAGTGCCGATTTCCGGATTTCCATTTCGGATTTTGCCGTGATAATTATTTTTCCTGACTCATCTTCCTTCAAATATCCTTTCTTCCGGAGATCTTCGATAAAATCTCCAATACCGTAGTCATCATCTGCCATTTTGTATTTTCTGTCGAGATTATTGAGCCAGCTAAGCGCTTCACCGGCATCGCCTGAAGTCATGATCAATAATTGAAGAAAAACCTTAAGAAGATTATCAAAAGTGGCTTTGCCAGAGTTATTTTGAGGGATAAACTCATTAAATCGGTAACCAATCATAAAATTAATCGTTCGATAAATATCGGAATCAGGAAAGTTAATATGAAAAACTTAAATACAGGATTAATATGGTCTTGTTTTTGCTTTAAAACATACATTTAGACAAATATTTTCTTTTTTTTTAAAAAAAAGTGATAAAATTTTTGAAATGTAATTTATAAAAATCTAATTTTACTGCGCTATGAAAAAATTAGTTTGGCTTTCGTTCGCGATTTTGTTGCTTGCTTCGGCTTGCACATCTTTCACATGTCCTACTTATGCTAAGCATGATACACAGGAGCAAAGCGCAAAACAATCAGAGCAAAAAATCTGATATTCCTACATTTAAATGCAATATTGGAGCCATTGTAACAATACGACATTGGCTATTTTTATTGCAATGATTTTAATTCCGGCACAATAGAATACCTAATTCATATCAGGTTGTTTCAGGGCATTGTTCTGAACACATAATCCCATAAAGGCGAGGAAACGCCGAATGCTTTATCCGGCCTTTTATAGTGGTGAATGCTATGATGAATCCACAATACCTTAAAAAAGTTTTGTGGCACCATATAGGCATGTATCATGAAATGAACCCATAAATAAGATGCATACCCAACCACAAACCCGGCCGTAAATGCAAATCCGACGTTACCCATTATTGATTTAAATAGTAACAGGAACAATGTAGCAAGGATTATGCTTAGAACAGGCGGCATAGCCAGGAGGTCTTTATCTTTTGGGTAATCGTGGTGGATACCGTGGACTATGTAAGCCACTTTTTTATTAAAATCGCTTGTAGGCGGAAGGTGAAACAGATAACGGTGCATCAGGTATTCAACTAATGAAAACAACAAAACACCAGATAAAAAAACAAGAACTGTGGAAACAAAGTTTAAGTACTGATGATCATAACTCCAGTAAAGAAGTGCAACTGCATAAATGCTAAAAATCGTCAATGGTATGGCAATATGCGTATGTGTCAGCTTTTCAAGAAACGGATTCTTGAAGAGACGTCTTGAGCCTTTGAAATTGGGTTTATTTTCCACTGTAAGGTTTTATATTTTGAGGGTGTTAACTCTAAAATCGGTTGTAATACTTTTATCAACATCATCAGAATTATAATAAGATTCAACTTCCTGATAATCTACTTTGGAAGGTTCCTTACTTTTCTTCCTGAAATCATTAATAAAACTGTTTTTCAATCTTCGAAACAACCATGCTTTGGCATTAGTTCCTTCCTGAAATGATTCTATAAAACAAAAGGCTTTCAGGTAGGTGTCCTGAACAAGAATCTTTGCGTCATCTTCGTCCAAAGTAAGGCGATAAGCAAAATTATGCATCGAATCGATGTGCGGATATAACTCTCCATCAAAGACTTTCGTTTTCTAAGTTTTGCTTTTTTTTTCAGCTTATAAATATATAAAATCAGATGGAATATATTACCTGGATATGACTCGAATTTTTCAATGATTTAAATCGGTAACAAGGTTTTTTTTCATATCCAGCACTTCGTTATATACGGCTTCGTATTGCGGCAGAATTTTAGAGATATCAAAATCCTTTGCACGTTGAAGTGCATTTTGCTTGAATTCAGTCAGATTTTCATCCTGAAGAATGAAAAGGGCATTTTTTGTCATATCTTCAATGTCTCCTACATCACTCAGAAAACCAGTTTTTCCGTTGATATTTAACTCAGGTAACCCACCGGCATTGGTAGATATTAAAGGTACCTCACAGGCCATTGCCTCGAGTGCGGCAAGGCCAAAACTTTCTTTTTCCGAAGGCATTATAAACAGATCGGCAACCGACAGCAACTCTTCAATGGCCTCCTGTTTTCCCAGAAAGCGGGTATCATCGCATATATCAAGCTCGCGGCAAAGCATTTCCATATTGGCCCTTTCGGGACCATCACCTATCAGCAGCATTTTGGCAGGCATGGCATTTATAATTCCCTGAAATACACGCAGTGCATCATCTACCCGCTTCACTTTTCTGAAATTAGACGTATGTACAATCAGTTTCTCATCATTGGGGCATATGGCTTTTTTAAAATGATCTTTTTTCATTTTCCTGAATTTGATCAGATCAATAAAATTGGGGATCACTTTAATGTCCTTTTTTATATTAAAATGGCTGTAGGTGTCTTTTTTCAGATCCTCCGAAACGGCAGTCACATAGTCGGACTGATTGATACTGAAAGTAACCACAGGTTCAAATGAAGGGTCTTTACCAACAAGCGTAATATCAGTTCCATGAAGGGTAGTAATTACCGGAATCGAAATATTGTCTTCAGCAAGGATCTGCTTTGCCATGTATGCTGCCGAAGCATGGGGTATGGCATAATGAACATGTAGCAGATCCAGCTTTTCGAATTTTACAACATTTACCATTTTTGAAGCCAGCGCCAGTTCATAAGGCGGATAGTGGAAAAGCGGATAGGTAAGCAAATCCACTTCATGATAGTAAAGGTTTTCATTAAAACAATCCAGTCTGGAGGGTTGTGAATAAGTGATAAAATGTACACTGTGTCCTTTTTGAGCAAGCCCTTTTCCTAACTCTGTAGCTACCACACCGCTTCCGCCGTATGTGGGATATAAAACTATTCCTATTTTCATTTCTAATTATTGCGTTGTGTTTATATTATCAAAAACCATGTGTTTTATCGTATTCCCATACCGATTCATATACAACGTCATGAATTTTTATACGAATACCGGATTCAATTAGTTTAAAATTTTCGGCATCAGGATGTACACGATTTGACAAAAATACAAATATCAATCCAAACTCAGGGTCTGCCCATAACGAAGTGCCCGTAAATCCTGAATGTCCAAATGACGAGAAAGATGCATAACGTGATGAATTTCCTTTTTCTTCCGGATCCGGTTTATCCCAGCCCATCCCTCTCCGGTTATTGGCGTATTGCTGGCGTGTATATTCATCTATACTACGGGTTGTAAAGTATCGTTTGCCACCATAAACGCCTTTTTGTCGATACATCTCCATGATCTTTGCAAGGTTATTGGCATTGCCGAACAATCCTGCATGACCTGCTATACCACCAAACATAGCGGCGGTCTGATCGTGTACCACGCCATGAACAAGCGCTTTTCTGAATTGGGTGTCGAACTCCGTGGGAGCTATCTCGGACAATGAAAACAGGCATGCAGGCAGAAAAGTTACACGCCGGATGCCCATCGGGTCGTAAAAATTCCGGAGCAGGAAACTGTCAATTGGCTGATTAAGATACTTTTCGGCAAGTTCCTTCAGAATATAGAACCCAAGATCACTGTAATAATAGCCGTAAGCGGCTTGTGGCAACTGCTTTTCGATAAGTGGTGACGCAAGCATCCATTTCCAGAGTGAATCAGACAGCGCATCGTTGGTATAAACCCCCGGCACTAACTGGTTATTAAAATGTGCTTCAGGATGGTACGTGTACAAATCGGGTTTCAGCCCCTGCTCATCCACTGTTTGTTGCCAGAACGGAAGATATGGAAATAGGCCTGCCTGATGCGTGAGTATGTCGCGTAAAATGATGTCTGATTTATTTGTTTCAAGCAGATCTTCCAGATAAAATGATGCTTTTGTGTCCGGATCAATGATACCTGATTCCGCCAGGTGCATGATTGCCGGCAGCGTGGCAATGACTTTGGTTAACGAAGCAAGATCGTACAGTGTTTTGGATGTTACATGAATGTCTTCATTGTAGGTAAGCGTTCCATAGTTGCGTTCGAAAACTACTTTACCATTTCGTGCAACCAGAATCTGACATCCCGGCATTGCCTTGTCACCGATTGCGTCTGCCACTATCCGGTCTATTTTAGTAAGTACGCCGGCATCCATTCCGGCAGTTTCGGGTATTTCATAAGCTAACCGAAATGGTGTGGAAGAAGAACGACTGCTATCCGTCATTATCCCCCCAAAAAAAAGTTGCGGCCCGATTTTTTCCGATAATATATTTATTTCCGGATGCCAGATGACAACAGAAAAATCCTGCAGCTTAACTAATTCATACTCATTTCCAAAATAGGCAATATAGAGTTCGGTTTTTTGTTCCAGTCCGGACAACAACCGGAGCATACGGTCATCGATACTGCCTTCCAGCTTTACGAATACTCGATCAAACAGATACAGTGGGTCATCCGGCCTCAGTTCCTGCCCCGGCAATTTGTTGAATTGCATAGCAGGAAAATATTTATTCAGGTATTGGGCAAAAATATCATAATCATTCGCAGGTTTATCAGTAAAAATCAGAACTGCATGTGATTTTAATACCAGGTTTTTGATGGGAATAAGGCTTGAATTGTCGTTAACTATCCGAAAACCTGCCTTGTATAGTTCGAATTGTAGTTTTCGCGAATCGCTTTGGTTAAGTTCAAAACGAAGAAGATAATCCGGCATTTTCTCCTTACCTATATGATTTTCGACATAGTCAGATTTCGCCTGTAACACCTTTTTTACCTTGTTTTCGAAAAAAGAGCGGTTCATATCACCGGAAGAGACCATTTCCACAAGAAGGTGGAGCCAATAGATATAATCTGATGAAATGATGACTCCGTCATTTGCGTAAAGTGCTTTTTTAAATGCCTGTTTATCCAGTTTCCTGGTTTTATGTTCCGGTAACGCAATTTTGAGTCCCAGATCAACTCCGGCTGTGGGATCCATCTGAAATCCTATAAGATCAAGTTGCCGTTTGATTTCAAGGTAATAGTCAGTGATAAGCTGCTGGTCTCTGATATGCTTTACCGACTGGTAATCCGGCATATGCACAATACTGTCAATGGAATTCAGACTCACGGAGAGGAGCAATGGAAGTTTAACCTGTAATTTCCTTATTTTATATGCTAAATGGGATAATACTACCGGGCCCATGTTTTCTACATGTATTCCTGCAGGATTAATTTTTCGTATTATTTCTTCCAGTGCGTCATAATTACCTTCCCTTGCAGCGATCCACAGCAACTGACCTGCTTTTTTTTCAAGGCTCATTTTTCGCCATGTATCTTCTATCCACCTTTGTTCACCTGGATCATCTTTTGCATACAGTTCTACTGCAAAGGGAAATAACAAAAGGATGCACCATACGATTCTGATATTACACATAATCATAATAACTTTTTCAGATATCACATCATTGCCCGTGTATGATTAGAATAATATATACCCTAATTTTGTTCCTTCAAAATATTGATAAATAAGTTTAAGTTAACTTTTTAACAAATAAACCTTTTTTTTTGCCATTAAGAAACCGTAAATGAGATTTCCGTCACTATTCAAAACCCCTGCGCATAAGCGGTTCGATTTGCAACCGCGCTATTACGATCCAATAAAAGAGGAAATCGAGAATCGTACCTGGCTCATCAAAAGAGAGATGAAAGAAAAATCGGATAGTGCCGAAAATGCAGAAGAATACAATTCAAGAATAGTCGGATCTTTTCACCGTAAATCCAATTTCTCGGAAAACAAAACAGGTATGATCAGATTTACTATCATGGTAATGCTCATTTTTAGTTCGATTGGATATCTTTATTGGGGAAATGTCGTCTTATATATTTTGGCAGGCTTCGGGCTGTCCATTTATATTCTATTAAAATTCAGGAAAAAATAATATCTGTTGCATGACCGATGTAATTCAACTTCTGCCTGATAGTATTGCCAACCAGATTGCTGCCGGTGAGGTGGTGCAGCGTCCGGCGTCGGTGGTCAAAGAGCTAATGGAGAATGCGGTGGACGCAGATGCCCGGCAAATTAGCGTAATGATTAAAGATGCAGGAAAAACACTGGTACAGGTGATCGACGATGGGGCAGGTATGACCGAAACGGATGCACGCATGAGCCTGGAGCGTCATGCTACCTCTAAAATCCGTAAAACAGAAGACCTGTTTCGGGTAACCACCATGGGTTTCAGAGGGGAAGCGCTGGCCTCTATTGCAGCGGTGTCGCAAATGGATATTAAAACCCGCACGGAAGACAGCGACCTTGGCACTGCACTGGAAACAGAGGCTTCACGTGTAAAATCGCAACACCCGGCAGCTTGCGCAAAAGGTACTTCCGTTTCCGTAAAAAACCTGTTTTACAATATCCCTGCCCGGCGTAATTTCCTGAAATCAAACGGGGTTGAAATGCGGCATGTGGTAGAAGAATTCCAGCGAATTGCCTTGTCAAGACCAAATATTTCTTTTTCACTGTACCAGAACGATCTGGAATCATATAACCTCCGGAAGGAGAAACTGAGCCAGCGTATTGTGAACCTGCTTGGCAAGAATTACCGGGAACAACTGGTGACCGTAGATGAAGAAACTGACCATCTTTCCATAAAAGGGTATATTGGGAAGCCTGAATCGGCAAGAAAAACGCGAGGCGAACAATACTTCTTCGTGAATAATCGTTATATCCGGTCAGGTTACCTGAATCATGCAGTGCTGAATGCATATGAGGGGCTGATTGGTTCGGACTATTTTCCATTCTACGTGCTGTTTATTACTATTGATCCGGCTCATATCGATGTGAACGTACACCCCACAAAAACTGAGATTAAATTTGCCGATGAACGATCAGTATATGGAGTCATCAGGTCGGCGATCAGGCAAGCGCTCGGAGCTCATAACATCAGCCCATCTATTGATTTTGAGTCGGATATCAATTTCGGTAAAGCACATACACGGCGGTTTGAGACTATTGCAGAAAGAAATTATTCCCGGTTTAGTTCGACACAGCCAACCAGGCAGGATATCGAACAATGGGGCCAGTTATATCAAAATGTGCTTCAACGCAGTGTGGATGATCAGCCATCGGAAAAAGGAGTTGAAATTACGTTTCCGAGCCTTACTGGTGCAACTTCTCCGGGAGCATCAGGTGCGGTTGTTCCAGGCGACAACCTGGATATGGTTCAGAATGACTTCATATTTCTGCTACACGGAAAGTATATTGTATCCCAGGTGAAATCGGGAATGATTCTGATTGACATTATGCGGGCACACGAGCGTATTTTATACGAAAAATTTCAAAACCAGCTTCAAACGCATGTTTCTTTGACCCAGCAGGCGTTGTTTCCTCAAACGGTTACATTGAATCCCGGAGACTTTGCCCTGCTGCAAGATATAAAGAAGGAGGTCAAAGCACTTGGGTTTGATTTCGAGGATTTTGGATCCAATAGCATTGTCATAAACGGCTACCCGTCAGAGCTTACCGGTATTAATGAAAAAAAGCTTTTTGAAGAGCTGTTGGAGCAGTATAAAATTAATAAATCCGAGCTTTCGCTCCCCAAAAATGAAAATCTTGCAAGAGCACTGGCAAAACGTACGGCAATCAGGCCGGGAGTGAAACTGACCTCAGAAGAGATGAATGCATTGATTGATAATTTGTTTGCCTGTAGTACCCCGAATTTTGCTCCGGATGGCCAGTTGATAATTTTTATTCTAGATTTGAACAAAATTGAATCGTTTTTTACCTGATTTATGAGAAGACTTACACCGATAGTAAAAAACCTGCTGCTGGCAAACGTAATTGTATTTGCGGTTACATATTTTTTCGGGTTTGGGAAACTTAATGAGATATTGGGTTTGTATTATTTTGCATCACCGACCTTTTATCCGTTTCAGTTCTTGACCTATATGTTTGCCCACGGGGGCCTGGGTCATATTTTTTTCAATATGTTGGGTTTGTTTTTTCTAGGTCCGTTACTGGAACAATTCTGGGGGTCGAAAAAATTTCTTGTGTTTTACCTCACATGTGGATTAGGAGCAGGGTTGATTTATAACGGCATTGCCTTTACACAACTTAAGCCTATGGAAAATGCAATGACAAGTTATGAGTATAATCCTAATCCGGATGAGTTTTACAGATACATTACCCAATACTATACCTTCAGAAATGCAAGTGTGCATAATCTGTATGAGAATTATTATGACCATCCGAACAATATTTCACTTGAGCAGGAGACTAAATCGGTGGTCAGGGAAGTTTATAATCTGAAGCTTGGTATTCCAATGGTGGGCGCTTCAGGCGCCATTTACGGACTGCTAATGGCTATTGCCTTACTTTTTCCTAATACGCAGTTCATGCTGCTATTTCCACCGATACCGATAAAAGCGAAGTATCTGGCCCTGATATTAGGAGGGATTGCATTATATTCGGGATTTTCTGACAATCCGGGAGACAACGTGGCGCACTTCGCCCATCTCGGAGGAATGGTATTTGCATTTATTCTAATTAAAATTTGGCAAAAGGACAGAAATCGGTTTTATTGAAATCCGCAACCTGCGGTAAATTCATTTTTAAGGAAAAATTAGTAACACAAAACGAAAGCTATTAGATGAACAGTGGAGGAATACTTGAAGAATTTAAGTACGCGTTCAGAAAACAGGACAACAGCCTGATGCAGATCATCCTGGTTAACGTTGCCGTTTTTGTGTTTTTAAATTCCCTCGGAGTAATTTTATGGTTTGCCGGGCTGACGGAATTCAGGCCCAGCCAATGCGTGGCAGGGTCAGGTGATTTGTTTTGTCGGATTTTACAATTTATCGAACTACCTGCTGATCCATTTACGTTTATCACACATCCATGGACACTGATCACATACTTTTTTGCACATGTAAATTTCTTCCATATTCTTTTTAATATGCTGTTTTTATACTGGTTCGGAAAACTCATAAAGGAGTTTCTTGGAGATAAAAGAGTGGTGAGTTTATATGTTTTGGGAGGTTTAACCGGTGGACTGCTGTATATTCTGCTATATAATCTGCTTCCGCAGTTTGAGGATGTTGTACCCTATACATATATGCTGGGGGCATCAGCGGGAGTTTTTGCCGTTGTGGTAGGTGCAGCGGTTTTTATGCCGAATTATACGCTGTATTTGATGCTGTTCGGACCGGTACGCATAAAATATATCGCAATATTTTACATTCTGTTGTCATTTTTCAGCATCCCCGGAGTAAATGCAGGTGGTAATATCGCACATCTGGGAGGTGCTGCTATCGGGTACTTTTATATTAGACAACTGCAGAAAGGAAATGACCATGGAACCTGGATATTCAGTGTGATCGCAATTGTTAAGAGTCTGTTTGTTCGGCAGCCAAAAATCAAGGTTACGTATAGCAGTGGCAAAGCAAAATCAACCAATAAAAGCGTAAAAAATGAACGGGTAAAATCTCCGGCATCCCCCGACCAGGCCGAAATAGACACTATACTCGACAAAATATCACAGTCAGGCTATGAAAGCCTTTCAAAAGCCGAGAAGCAAAAGCTTTTTAATGCATCGAAAAAATAGCCTGGTCATGATTTGTTGGCCAGTTGACCACAGGCCGCGTCAATATCCTTGCCACGGCTGCGACGAATCCGGGCATTTACTCCATTTTTTTCAAGAAAACTCCTGAAAACATCTGCTGTGAATGAGTTTGCCTTAGTAAAATCAGCTTCCGAAATGGGGTTGTATTCAATGATATTTACTTTACTCGGGAAGTGTCTGGTAAACCTGACCAGTTTTTTAGCATCCTCGATGCTGTCGTTGAATTTATTAAAAAGGATGTACTCAAATGTGATCGGATTTTTTGTGGACTTGTAATAAAACTGTAATGCATCACGAAGTACGGGGAGTGAATTTGTTTCATTTATAGGCATAATTTTATTTCTTTTTACATCGTCTGCCGCATGTAGCGACAGTGCCAAATTGAATTTCACTTTATCTTCTCCCAGTTTCACAATCATTTTAGCTATTCCGGCCGTAGAGAGGGTGATCCGTCCTGAAGACATATTGAGGCCTTCCTCAGAGGTGATTAAATAAATTGACTTCATCACATTGTTGTAATTCAACAGTGGTTCGCCCATACCCATATAAACTATGTTAGTCAGGGATTTTCCAAAAGTATTTTGGGCCTGTTTGTTTATCAGCACTACCTGGTCATAGATTTCTGCTGCATCCAGGTTCCTTTTCATTTCAAGGTATCCGGTTGCACAAAATTTGCAGGATAAGGAGCAACCCACTTGTGATGAAATACATGCGGTTAACCGGCTACCCGAAGGTATTAGTACACCTTCTACAAAATTGTCGTCATAAAGTCTGAAAGCTGATTTTATAGTGCCATCTGCACTTACCTGGCTGTGGTCGATCACCACATTGTTTATTGTAAAGCTATTATTCAGCAGTTCGCGCAATTTTACCGAAAGGTTGGACATAACGTCAAAATCAGTAACTGATTTTTTCCAGAGCCATTCGTTTATCTGCCTGATTCTGAACTCCTTTTCATTATTTTTCATAAAAAAGTCAGCCAGTTCTGAATCATTTAGTTTACGTATATCAACCTTTGCCATATTTACAAAGATAGTGTGACCATCGAATATAAATGAACTCGGATGTATTAGGGAATTTATTTTTCAAAGAAAATCGTAAAGTAAGCTTGAATACGTATATTGAACCACGTAAACCTGATGTTATGAAAACATTGAATCTACTATTTTTGACTGGTATTCTCCTCTCTTTCGGATGTTCGGAACAAGCCGTCTAAGAAGAACCCGTTGATATTCAGGGCTCCTGGAAGTTACTGGAAGTACTACCAGATGGTGCTACAGAGTGGCAAAAAGCTGACGAAGAACTTATTTATCAGAAGCACCTTACACCTACGCATTTTGTATGGTTTGGATACCATGTAAAAGAAGATAAGCTAAATGGAGCAGGAGGAGGCTCCTATACGTTTGAAGGAAATGTATATAAAGAAAACATTGAGTTTTTTCATCCTGTCGGGTCCAGTTTATTGGGTCAGACCATACCTTTTGATGCGCGGATAAAAGACGGTATCTGGTATTATACAGGCTACGCAAAGGTAATGGAGTTTGATTCGGAAACAGGTGAGTTGGTGGTTACCGATACAAGTAAAATTGAAGAGAAATGGGTGCAGATTGAAGGTGAAACCGATCATCCTGAAATGATAAAAACCTGGAACCTTATCGGATATAAGTCCACCGAATCATCGGCTACCTATGATGTCTATCCTGATTTTGTAGGATATATAAAACTGATTACACCCACAAATTTTGTTTGGGTTCGATATAACAGTGAAAGCTAGGGAGGTGAAGTGATAGGATTGGGGTCGGGTATATGGGAATTTGATGGCAGTATTTATACCGAATATATTAAACTCCAGCATCCCCAGGGCTCCAGGCAGGTAGGTACTACCGTGCCATTTACATACACGATGGAAGATGGAAAATGGTATCACTACGGATATGTAAAACAGGTTGATTTTGATGACAGCGGAGAGATGACAGTTCTCGATTCGAGGCTTGTGGACGAAATTTGGATTGGCGAAGAGTAATGAAGTATTTTTAACAGTAGTACGCTTTTATTCCGGTTATGGTATTGATGCGGAAGATTTATCTGCATTACAGGTGATTCCGGCGTAAATTATTAAAAGATGGAGTGATCCTTACAAGTCCTGGAGTATGCACGTGTGCTCACAGTGCCTGCTGTAGTTGGTTTACCATAGAATTCAGATAGAGGCAATAACAAAAATAGGAGGCATTACTTGCCTCCTTTTAATAATTCTTTTGTCTTCAGGTTAAACCGGATCAGCTTTCAGGTCTTCTTTGTAAAGTTACGGACTTGTTAATCCAGCATCCTACTTTGAATGAATCGCCTTCGTTGTAATTCTCTGTAAATAGATCTTCGATAGAAGGAAACTGTTCTTTGGCGCTGGCCATTGATTTTGGCTCTCCTGCCTTTTTGTACATGTTGTAAGCTGCAATAAAAACAGCACGGTCTTCGACCTTGCTTTCTCCTTTTTTACATTCATCATAGCTGAACATGTATAAATCACCGATAAGTTTATAGGCTTTTTTACGTGTGGGATCTGCTTTTACAGATTCCAAAAAATTAGCACGTGCCTGCGATTTCATCCTACGTTGCGTGTACTGCCGGCCAAGTTCGAAATAAATATCGGATTTTTTCCGACCTGTATCAGCCAGTTTAAGTGCAGCATTGTAATATAATACAGCCGATTCATACTTGCCGCTTGCTGCCAGCTTAGTGCCAATCACTTTGGCCATACCATAATCAGGCTCCTTTTCCTGGACAACCTTTGCTGCCACAAGAAAGATATCCTGATTTGTACAGCCTGCTGATATTGAAAGGCTCAGAATTTTCTTGGCAAGGTCCAGATCATCCGGCTTTTCTTTTAGTTTTTTACCAAGATTGTTTGAAATAAAGTCACAGTCAACGGTAATCATTTCTGTGAGCATTTTGTCAACGAAGTTTTTAGTTTTTTCCATCTTGGTCTTATCCGATCCGTTGGCAATTTTATAATCGATGATATTGGTTACTATTGTGTACCGGTCAAGAACATCATCATCACTCAGATCACCTTCTGATAGTTTGTATTTCCGGATTACATCCATATAGGCTACCAGATTATGAGATCCAATATTGTTGCCATTGAGTTCATAGGTTTTTTCAAAGAGTTCAAATAACCATGTATATTTTGATTTGTCACCTTTATAATACCTGTAAGCGTCATAGGCTTTCCGGTCGAGCACCTGTGCTTCCTGATTGAAATATTTGACGCGCAGGTCATAGAGTTCCATTACTTTATTCTGATATTGGTTTAGTTTTTCACCCGAAGTTGACTTTGTGAGTTCCTTATAAATCTTTATACCGTTAATATATAACGATGGATTCAGATCCGGTGTATTTTCGAGCAGCCAGCTAAGATCATTTGCTGCGGACTCAAAATCGCCTCCTTTACGTGCATCATTATACAGCACGTTCTTCTCTTCGGCCATTTCTTTCATTTGCTCATCTTCAGGCCAGTGCCAGGCGCTTTGACCAAAAACCGGATAAATACCTGCAACGAGTACAATTGTCAGAAATTTAAGTTTCATAATCTTGTTATTACAATTTCCCCAATTAAATCAGTATTCTATTAGAATGTAAATCAAATTAAGAGTATAGTTCGATATTGCTACAACGAATTGGCAAAAGTATAAGTTTTATCTTTTAAATAAAACAAGAATTTTTTTTGATGAAAATATCAGCCCATTCCTGCTAAAAACAGTAATCAAATTTCAACCGGCTCAGGCCTTAATAATTAAACCTGGTAATTAAATCTAAACGGGTCCTGCAACAGGAATAAATATGACAATATGTCTTAGAAAACGTCTGAAAGAGTCCGTTATATGACATAATAACCGGATAAAATAAGTAATATCCGGATGGTGTAACATTTGAGGGATATGAGTCACATAAAAAAAAGCGAACAATTACAAAGGGATGAGAGTATGAACTTTGATAAATATACGATAAAATCGCAGGAAGTAATTCAGAATGCCGCAGAGCTTGCATCGGGCAACCAGCAACAGGCAATCGAACCCGGGCATATACTTAAAGCTGTGCTACATACCGACGAAAATGTTTCTTCGTTTTTGGTTAAAAAACTGAACATTAACCAGGAACTGCTTGAAATACGGTTGGAGGAGATTATTTCAAAATACCCTAAAGTTTCTGGTCAGCAGCCATATTTCTCAAATGTATCGGCATCTGTCCTTCAGCATGCAGAAAAAATTTTAAAAGATTTCGGAGATGAATATATTGCTGTTGAACATATCATTCTGGGCATACTTAGTGGGAATGACGATACAGCCCAATTGATGAAAGACCTGGGATTTGAAAAAAAATCACTGAAAAAGGCAATCAAAGAATTACGGGGAGGCGATAAAGTGACTGACCCGAATGCAGAATCAAAATACAAATCGCTTGAACGCTATTCGAATAATCTGAATGAGCTTGCAAAAGCAGGTAAGATAGACCCCGTAATCGGCCGTGACGATGAGATCAGAAGGATCTTGCAGATTTTGTCGCGTCGAACCAAAAACAACCCGATGCTCATAGGCGAGCCAGGTGTAGGAAAAACGGCCATAGTAGAGGGTATGGCACAACGTATTGTGAACGGCGATGTACCTGGCAACCTGAAAACAAAAACCATTATTTCTCTTGATATGGGCTTACTGGTTGCGGGTGCGAAATATAAAGGAGAATTTGAAGAGCGACTAAAATCCGTAATTAAAGAAGTTACTGATTCGGAAGGGGAGATCATATTATTTATTGATGAGATCCATACACTTGTTGGCGCTGGTGGCGGGGGCGAAGGAGCCATGGATGCTGCTAATTTGCTTAAACCTGCCCTGTCCAGGGGAGAGTTGCATGCAATTGGCGCCACCACACTGAAAGAGTATCAAAAATATATTGAGAAAGATAAAGCACTTGAAAGACGCTTCCAGACTGTAATTGTAGATGAACCCAGTGTGGAGGATTCCGTTTCAATATTGCGTGGTATTAAGGATAAGTATGAATTACACCATGGTGTAAGAATTAAGGACGATGCCATAATTGCTGCCGTCGAATTGTCAAACCGCTATATATCTGAACGATATTTGCCCGACAAAGCGATTGACCTGATGGATGAGGCTGCAGCGAAATTACGTATCGAAATTGATTCGTTGCCGGAAGAACTGGATGAACTTGAACGTAAGATCAGGCAGCTTGAAATTGAACGGGAGGCTATCAGGCGTGAAAAAGATAAAGCAAAAGAAGCCAAGCTTAGCAAGGTGCTTGCCGAACTTACCGGCAAACGCAACGAATTAAAGGCAAAGTGGGAGAATGAGAAAGATGTGATTCATGGTATGCAGCGTGCTAAGGAAGAAATTGATGGGTTAAAGTTGGAAGCCGAGAAGGCGGAAAGAGCGGGAGAATTTGGAAAGGTAGCTGAGATCAGATACGGAAAGCTGGTTGAAAAAGAAAATGAGCTCGAAATGCTGAAAGAAAAAGTGCGCAAGATGCAGAGCAACAGTCCGCTATTGAAAGAAGAAGTAGATAGTGAAGATATTGCTGAAGTAGTTGCTAAATGGACCGGAATTCCCGTATCGAAGATGCTTCAGAGCGAAAGGGAAAAGCTTTTGCATATTGAAAATGAGTTGAGCAAAAGAGTGGCCGGCCAGGTAGAAGCTATACAGGCGTTGTCGGATGCCGTACGAAGAAACCGTGCTGGTTTGCAGGATCCCAAACGCCCGATCGGAAGCTTTATATTTCTAGGCACGACCGGAGTAGGCAAAACGGAACTGGCCAAAGCCCTGGCAGAATATTTATTTAACGATGAAAATTCGATGGTAAGGATCGATATGTCGGAATACCAGGAGCGGCATTCGGTAAGCCGGCTTATCGGTGCGCCTCCCGGCTATGTAGGTTACGATGAAGGCGGCCAGCTCACTGAGGCCGTACGCAGGAAGCCCTATTCGGTGATTTTGCTTGATGAAATCGAAAAAGCGCATCCGGATGTATTCAACATTTTGTTGCAGGTGCTTGACGATGGCAGATTAACCGACAACAAAGGCCGGGTAGCCAACTTCAAAAATACCATCATAATCATGACGACAAATATCGGTTCGCATTTGATCCAGGAGAATTTCGAAAAGCTCACGGATGAAAATAGAGAAATCATAGTAGAAGAAACAAGACAACAGGTATTTGAACTTTTAAAGAAAGCAGTGAAACCTGAATTTCTGAATCGTGTGGATGAGCTGATCATGTTCCGTCCGCTTTCCCGCGAAGATCTCAGAAAGATCGTGGAAATTCAGTTCAACATCATCCGGAAACGGCTGGAAGAAAATGAAATACGAGTTGAAATTTCGGATAAAGCAAAGCAACAGCTTGCAATATGGGGATATGATCCGCAGTTTGGCGCCAGACCACTCAAGCGCGTATTGCAACGCGAAATACTTAACGAACTTTCGAAAGAAATTCTATCAGGCAACATTCATAAAGACAGCGTTGTAGCCATCGATGTGGATGCAAACGGAAAGATCGAATTTATGAATCTGGACGAGGTGGAAATTGAGTAAGAATTCCTGATTATAAACATAAAAAAGAAGTCGTTGAACAATTTTCAGCAACTTTTTTTATAATCTCATTCCTATCACAAGCATATCATCCGTTTGTGAATTTCGTCCCTTCCATTCTTTAAATACTTTTTCAAGAATAAAACGTTGTTCGCTGACATGCTGATCATACATGGTTTTAAAAAGACTAATCAGCGAACTACGCATAAACTTCTTGTTTTTTCTTCCGCCTAATTGTGAGTAATAGCCGTCAGAAGCGAGATAGATCATATCGCCTGTTGAGAGTCTAATGTGGTCGGATGAATAAAATTTATCGCTGAACATGGGATCTCCTATCGGGAATCTGTTGCTTTTTACAAAATGGATTTCATCCAGGTGTACGTAAAACAGTGGAAAGTGGGCGCCGGCAAATTCAACTTCTTTGGTTTTTGTATTAATCTCACAGATAGCGGCTTTTACCCCGTTGACCTCTTCCTGCCGCCGACCCGTTTGTCCGATTTCATGTTTGAGTTTCTGATCCAGCATGGTAAGAATCATTGAAGGTGTGGTTATGCCTTTGTGAAATATATCTTTTAAAAAATGGTATGCCAGCACGGTAGAATAGGCTGCATCCGTGCCATGTCCCGGACAATCAAGTACGGCAAGAACGATTTTATTGCCTGTTTTATGGACCGTATAAAAATCGCCTGATATGGTATTTCGTGGTAATTGTAATATAAACGAATGTTTTAAATTTTCATTAAAATCGGCCTTTTCAGGGAGCAATGCCAGTTGAATATGTCGTGCATACCAGGTGATTTGCTTTTGCCGGTTCCGCAGCTCCTTTATTTCGAGCAGGTTTCGGGTTTGCTCTTCTTCATATTTTACTGCCATTTCCGAAAGCCGTTTCAATTCTTTGTTTTCCCGTATATGCTTCTGTTTCGATTTGTTTTTTACGGTTATTCGATTATAAATAAGAATCAGTGCAATGATAAGAATTGCACCAATTCCAAATTGTATGGCCACTGAAATACGCTTTTTCCAGCGGAAATACCGTTCATTTTCAGCCTGAAGGTTTCCGATCAACTGTTGATTCAGGTCAAGTTCATACGTAAGGTTATTCAGCTCTTCCATGTAGGCATCTTCCAGTTCCATCAGTTCCCGGTTTTTTGTATTTCTTATATATGTTTCTCTAAGGAGCGAATAAAGCCTGAAATGGATCAGAGATTCCTGTATGTCTCCCTGCAGGTAGTAAAATCTGGCGAGTTTAAGTTCGTAATTTGCTTCTTTTTCCTGGTTTTTATCCTTTTGAGCCAAATCAAGACCTTTTTTAATGTAAATAATGGCATCTGCGTAGTTCTTGATACTATCATTGGCTTGTATCCGGCTATCAATCTGCATAAAATTTTCCTCCGTAGTGAGCAGTGGGTCGGTTTCCTGAATAAGTATTTCAGCCCGGAGAAGGTGTCCTGCAAGAACAGCAGACATGAATATAAACAGATTTAATAACCGCATCTCATTTCACTTTGCATAAATATATAATTCATTTTCCTAAAAAACGGGTTATAGTACCCAAATCAAATTAAGGAGATACTTAACGGAGTACTGTGCCTACTCCACGGGGTTGTTAATAAGGGTTTATTCAGTGAACCCTTCTTTGGTACCAAACAACCTGGCGATCTTTTTTTCTGTTTTGCCATTGGCGATCATGATCAGGTAATCGCCAACATCAATTTTGACATCACCCTCCGGGTTTTTGAGTAGTTTACGATTTTCCTTATTCTTTACAATGCCAACCAGAATAGCGTTACACTCTTTTTTAAGGTCGTAGAAAACTTTAGTATAAAACTGATTCAGGTATGGGTTGTTTTTCAGGACCTGAAACTGTTTCATATCATAGTCTTCATCGCTTTCAGCATAAGATATAATCTCTTCGTTATAAGAAGCAACGTCGGGTTCAAAAATGTAGCTGGCAAGCAATTTGGAAGCCAGACTCGTTTTGGAAATGGCATAAGTTACACCGGCCGATAAGAATGTGTCCTTCAGATCCGAATTGTCAATGGTAACAATGTATTTCAGATTGGGATAATGTTTTTTGATATTCAAAATAAATACAAGTTTTTCCGTGTCGTTATCAAGGTTTATAAATACGATAGCGGCGTCCTTTACATTTACCTTTTGCAGCGTTTCAATATTGGTAAGGTCAGAATAGAGTGTAAAGACCTGGGAGGTGCTGTATGCTTCCCTGATCAGGTCAATGTTATTTTTTACCCTGGTTACCACTGCCACTTTTCTGCCGGCCGCAACCAGTTCATCAGTAACCATTCTCCCGAATGGTCCCCAACCTATAATTACTGCATGTCCTGTGTGTTTCATACCGTAAAATCCCATTTTTTTATTTTCTAAAATTGTTGCTATCAAGTTCGTAATCCGTCCGATAAGTATCGAATATACACTCAGGCTGATGATGAAAAACACAAAACCGATCATTCTTCCTCCGGTTGTGACCGGATACGTGTCACCATACCCGATAGTAGTAATAGTGACCAATGACCACCATACCGCATCAAACAGGTTCTTTATGTTAGCTTCGGGATGAGCCTCTTCAAAATGAATAAGCACCTGGAGTAAAATAAAGTAGGCTATCCCAGAAATGGAAACAATTACGAATACCTGCCTCAGCATTATCTTCTTCAAACTTCCCCAGCCCTTATTATATGTAATTATCGGCAATTTTTTACTCCTTTTCTAATTTAGAATTAATACGTTTTCAGGAATATCTTCACCCATGAACATATTGTCCTTGTTTACAAACCACTTTCTGGATTTGTGGATTTTCAATAACCCAACAGTCAGAATACCATCAAGTGTAATGTATTCCCCATCATTTTGAGATTCGTCGTGATAAAACCGGTAACCGGTTAATGCATAGGTTTGTGGATCAAAATAAAAATACCACGTATCGGTCCCGACCTCCGGTTTGTAGTTAACCTTTACCACAAGCGATTCTTTTCTGTTAAATGTTTCCTGCATTACGCTTTCTTCTATTATCGTACCCTTATCGCGAAGCTTCATGGGCATACCCCAGAGATTATGTATAGTAATTTTTAAGCAAGATGGTTTGTTTACAATTCAATTTAAATTTTTCAATTTCCTCCTCGCTTATTTCTTCATAAAAATCCAGCATATTGGTGCACAATCCTTTATTATAAATGTAGCAAAGTGCATGCATTTCAGTAAAGCTGACAAGATTGAAATAATCATTTACGTTTTCAATCTCAGCCAGGGTGTTTCTATCATTGCCGTCAGGGCGCGTTTCTTTAAAATCTAGCACAGCGTGCAACGTGCCCCAATGGTTGGCCGGGTCATGATACATAATAGATTTTTTAACTACTTCCTGTCCGGTTAGTATCTGCGAGTATGAGGCAATAGAAATAACCAATAGTATGGTTATCAAAAAAATATCTTTCATGGAAGGTAATAAGTGCACTAAATATGCCTAAATCTAATCTTTTTTTATTCAGGAAAAAATATTTGAGCTGGTGCACAGGCTTTTAAGAGGATTACACAAAAGAATTTTTCTTTTATTTTCCTGAAAGGTTGGTTTCATTTGATACATATTAATAAGAAACATCGGTATGAAAAGAATGTTTAAATACGGCTTGGCCATATTATTTCCGTTTTTATCTGTTCCGGTTTTGTTTGTACTAAAAGGAGACAAAACAATTCACCGGAATATCTATTGACATTAATCCACAATTGTTCTCTTCTATGATACTTGTGCGTGTAACTTTTTCCTTTCCCGGAAATGTTCCTTGTAGTCAAGAACCCAGTAGGTCATAACAGGGGTGTCTATTCCTTTTACCTTGATTTCTCCATGAGGCTCGCATAAAATCTGCTCTTTTACCAAATGATAGGTTGCCTCACCAATTAGGATTTTACCTGTCTCAGAATTGGCCTGAAGCCTATCGGCGAGATTAACGGTACCACCAATAATGGTGTAATCCATGCGTACATTGGATCCGAAATTACCAACAATACACTCCCCTGAATTGATCCCCATACGAATACTTACCCCGGATTTTTTAGAGTTTTCACGCATTTCCATGGCCATCATTACGCACTTGATGGCATCGAGCTCTTCCCCGCTTGATTGTGGATCACCAAAAAACACCATCACGGCATCCCCTATAAACTTATCGAGTGTACCCTCGTAGCGAATAGCTATTTTAGCCATGTCATCTAAATAATTGTTAAGCCAGGAAGTGAGCAATGTTAAATTTGTTTTTTCAAATTTTGAGCTATAACCCTCAATATCAGAAAAGAACACAGTGAGTTTCTTGCGGGTAGTAATGATCCTAGCATCTATTTTCCCCGAAAACAGAGAATCATAAACCTGGGGGGACAGGTACTTACCAAGCTTTGATGCTAACTCTTCCATTTTTCTCTGTTTCTCACGGATTTTTTCAGCAATATGTGCATTGTTGATTGCCGTTGCAATTTGGATGATATAACGTTGAATTCTAGCGATGTCTCTTGAATCCATATTGAATGACTCCGTAGTATTATTGAATGCGATGAGTCCGATAATTTTTCCATGAATCTCCAGAGGATATACAAGCGCAGCCTTATGTGGTGCTATTTCATAGATTTCACGCTCCCTGGGCTCATATTTCTCCAGGAGCTCGGAGGTTATAGTTGATATATAACTCGGCCGGTTATTATCAATCAGATTTACCAGGTAACTTTTTTCAGACAAAGACATTCTAAGTTGTTGCAAGCGTCTGATCTGATTTAAAGTATAACCATCTCCATATAACCTATGGAACTTCATTTCTTTCTTACCTTCATCAATTAGCGCAATTCCAATTTGATCGAATTGGAATATTTCCTGTAGCGAACCCATAACAGCTTTCATTACTTCATCAAGGTCAAGTGTAGAATTGACAGCTTGAGCTACTTTGTTAATATGAGTTATTTCCAGCTGGGCCCTGCGTATCTTTTCTTTCTGTTTAAGAATTCGGTATCCTGTTACCGAAAGTAAGATAAGGATGATATACAAAACAAATGCGATAAAAATATCCTGGCCAAGTGTCACAGGCTCCAGATTAAAGAAACTTAATAACCAAACTCCAGCCACATATGCCAAAACACAAAATGTACTGGCAGTGATCATGTATCGAAAGGATGCAAAACCCTGAAGAAAAGTGAAACCCCACAGGAGGCAGAAGAAAGCAATACCACGATACTCATGAAGAATATACGCGCCGTAAAAAGTGATAATCACACCCATCCAAAATGGGATTTCCACCATGTGGAATGTTAACTTGATCTCATACTTAACGATTAAGTATGTAATGGACTGGGCTACCACGATCATTACAAAAAGGGTGAGAAGTTCATTGTACGAAGTTGATGTGATAGCAAAAAAGACACACAGGAAGACAGCACAAAGGGAAAGCCCATAACCAATGGCGCTTTGTGTAAGCGATTTGTATTTAGGATGCAGGTTGCTATATGTTGACATAGCTTTAGGCTTTACTACAATTTCATTACTTAATTTAATTTTTTTTTCAGATATAACAAAGAAATATCGAGAAAAGTAAAGTGCCGAAAAGCTGAACGTTTTTTGTAGATAGTTCAAACCATCACGGATTTACTCAACCGGTTATCGTGAAATAAGGCAGTACCGTAATACATTTCATTTCAATGGCGATTGGAGTAGTTAATGCATTGACATCTATCATAGTTCTGGTGAGTTTGTTGACAGTAAAAAATATTCCTGGTATAATGAAATTAATGTATAAACCGGTCAACACTAATCAGGGACATATTGTTTGTAAGTTGTAAGAAAAAATGGCAATTAGCACTACGATAAAGAGAACATTCGAAATGATGATAGCTTTAAAGAAAAAATTAAGTGCGTATGTTAATGTACTTCGGACTCCCGTCTTCGATCTTCCGACTTCAGGAAAATAATCAGTTCCACTAAAATAACAGAAAAATCTTGTTAAATCAGATATACATCGCTATACCACCAGCCATCAAATGAAGATCAGCATTATCATCCCTGTGTACAATGAAGCCGGAGTAATCGAACATCTCCTTGAGTACCTGTTCGTAAATGCTGAGCCGGCGCACTTAATAGAAATAATCGTGGTGGATGGGAAAAGTGAGGATAGCACCGCAGTATTGGCGAAAAAGGCCGGAGCCAGGGTGATTGCCTGCGATAAAAGAAACCGGTCTGCGCAAATGAATCGAGGCGCCGAACATGCACGGGGTGATATTCTGTACTTTCTGCATGCCGACTCGCACCCACCGCCCGGGTTTACATCGGACATTGTAAATGCAGTGCAATCAGGTAAGAGCAGCGGTTCTTTCAGGCTGGACTTTGACTATAACCACTGGTTTTTAAAAATGAATTGCTGGTTCACACGGTTCGATTTCAGTGCCTTCAGATATGGCGATCAAAGCCTGTTTGTCACCAAAACATGCTTTAATGCAGCTGGTAGGTTTAATGAAGATTTCGAATTGATGGAGGATCACGACATAGCAGGCCGGGTCAGAAAAAAATGCTCTGACCACGTAATTATCAAAAAAACAATTACTACGTCGGCAAGGCGGTATCTTAAAAACGGCATTTTCAGGTTGCAGTTTATTTACTATTTAATTTTCCTGCTTTACAGCCTGGGGTTTTCACAAAAACAGTTAATGGGATTATACAGGCGAAGGATTAAATAGTGCAGGTCTTAACTATACCTGCCGGTTTACTTGCTTCATACGTTTAGAGGATAATGTATGAAGTGAGAATTAAAATCAACGACCTGACAGCTTTATTCAAAACCTGCCAGGCCGTTGCAATCCTCAGTTGCTTTTAGGTTTGGTGTCAAGCATCATGAGGCTTGTAGCCACCACTTCGGTAACGTACCTCTTCTTACCTTCCTTGTCTTCATAAACTCTGTGTACAAGTCTGCCTTCGATTGCCACTTTGTTTCCCTTTTGAAGAAAGTTTTCGGCTATCTCTGCCGTTTTACCCCAGGCAACCACGTTATGCCACTGCGTCTCTGTAATTTTTTCGCCGTCGCTGTTGCGGTAAATTTCTGATGTAGCAAGACTTATATTGGCCTTGATCTTGCCGTTAGTCAGATTTTTAATCTCCGGGTCTTTGCCCAGGTTGCCAATGAGTTGCACTCTGTTTGCTAAAGAATTCATAATGGTAAAATTTAAGTTGAACATATAGTTAAAAACAAAATCAAACATTCAAAATGTACCGGCTAAGTAACCGTACCAGAATTGACTATCCGGTAACTAAATGTTTATACCCGTTTGTCATATACTTGTATTCGTTTGTAAACACTTGTAAACGGATAAATTCATATGTAATTAAAATTGCCGGTAGTTAATAAATTGATTATGCCCCAAATGTAGCAGGACTTGGAGGTGATTGTCAAACGGAAATTCGAAGATGCATTCTTAAAGATTTTTAAAAATCGCAACTACAGGATCCCGTTTTCGGGGCATCATGGCAGAAATCGTAATTCTTTCTTACATAATGCATTAAAATTGGCATATTTTGCAAAATCTTATTTTCCTTGTACTGACGTAGATCCGGAAATATGTGTCGGACGATAAGGATTTCTGCTACCGGAAACTAATTTTTCCGGAATCAAATACAGATTTATTTTAAACGGCAGCGCTAATTCTCTAACTTCAGGACATTAAAACCGTTTAGGAAATGAAGCTACAGGCTCGTCTTTTATTTGGGTTTTTATTCTTTGTGCTGATGGCGGGCAATGCCTTTCCGCAAAAAGGGCCTACGCGTAAATTGCTTAAAATAAAGGCTCCTGAGGAATTCACGGCATTGTTTACAACCACACAGGGTGAATTCAGGGTAATGGCTTATCGTGAATGGGACCCGGAGGGCGCTGACCGGTTTTACCAGCTTATTGTAAGCGGTTTTTTCACGGATATGGCCATTTTCAGGGTGCAGGTTGGTTACGTAGCGCAATTCGGCATCTCTGATAAGAAGACCCTGAATGAAGCCTGGGAAAAATATCCGCTGAAAGATACTGAAGTTAAAGCCTCAAATACCAAAGGCAGAATTGCGTTTGCCCGGGGTGATCCCGAAACCAGGACAACACAGCTTTTTATAAACCTGGGCGATAACTTTCAACTGGATACGATATCCTATTACGGCCTGAAGGGATTTCCGCCCATAGCCGAAGTCATTGAAGGAATGGACGTGGTGGAATTGTTTTATGGGGGATACGGCTCCGAACCTTCCGAAAATCAGGATCAGATTTACAGCAATGGGAATGCATGGTTAAAAGAAAATTATCCGGAAATGGATTACATTATAAAAGCAGAAATTGTGCATGATTAGGCGCTTACTATATTGATCGGACTGTCAAGGAATAATGTCATCAGGAACTTAATCCGGTTTGTAAAGGATGGCATTATTTATATTGATAAAAACAAAATCGAAATACGTGATATGGACATGCTGAAAAAAATCAGCAGAAGAGGGTAACTGATTCTGATAACCATATTAAAATTAACATATGAAATAAATAAAAAAGGCATTGCTGTTTGGATTTCTGATATGGTTGATCCCATTTGTGGTGGCATTTATGATTTTCCCCATACACGAATCGAACAGGCCGCTTTGAATCCATTATGCCTGTTGCGGTCACTGTCGGAGTGGTCCTTTTTTCAATCCTGTATTTCAGGAAAGTGGAGCATGCATTTCTCAAGGAAGGCCTTTTGCTGGGTATAACATGGTTTGCCATAAGCCTGTTTATTGATTTGCTGATGTTTATGCCGGCAAACAGCCCGATGCATATGGCATTTCCCGAATATATGATGGACATCGGCATAACCTATCTGATCATTCCGGTGATAACCGTAGGCTTCGGATACCTGAAGAAGAGCGGTTAAATTGCCGGATAATTACCCATGGCAGCAGTATTGATTCTTTAGACCGGAGGTCGACACAGGGAAATAACAGAGGAATAAACCCATATTCTTTAAGTGCGGTTGGCTTCCCCTTCGGGGGATCGAGGGGCAGCGCGGGACTAACTTGCTCTATCGTTTCATTATTATTTGACCTGTTTATTGGTTAATCTACTCGCACTCTCCTTTTTACTCCTGAAGCTTGCCCGGGCAGACGGACGACCCCACAACATTTTACACTCAATTGTCCTTCCCGGATTTAAGGGTTGGATATTCAATTCCCAATTGTTCAAGGTATGTATCATACCGGGTCTCATCGTAATAATATTTCTCAAGCAAAGGTTTAAACTCGGCCATGATATCTTTATTCAGATGTATGGCAGGCGTTTCTTCCGCCGTGATCATGGGCATATACTCCTGATCTTCGAGTTGCACCGTCCGGTAGTATTCCCATGCCTGCTCAACCAGTCCGGGTTTGAGCAAAAAATCAAGGATGGTCATGGCCTCCGCCTGTGCGCCTGCAATCACACCTTTGTGCGCGATTGGTGTTGCCATTGCCACTGCGTTAGACCAATGGTGGCCCTGCAAACCGGGCACATTGGAAGGAAAGCGAAGGGTAACAGTAGGCACCTTCCATGAAATGTCGCCGATATCATCTGATCCCCCACTTACAAAGTTCTTAACCGGCAGCCGGATCGTATCAAGCTCGGTGGCGAGCCCTTCGTTTTTTTTTGAGTTCACTTCTTTTTGCAACGCTTTGGCCAGAGCCTGATCGTCCTCACTCCATTCGGGAAGCCCCACCGTTTTTATATTTTCATACATGGTTTCGGCAATCACCTTGTTGAAATGACGCGGCCATGCGCTGCCTAAAATCCGCTTTGTCATCGTGGTTTGGGTCATCATGGCAGCTCCTTCGGCTATCTGGTTGATACGCTCAAAGTTGGCCATGATCTTGAGGTAGGTGACTTCGCGGATGAAAAACCAAATGCTTGCTTTGGAAGGCACCACATTGGGCTGGTCGCCGCCATTTTTGATCACATGATGCGACCGCTGCAGCGGGTCCAGGTGCTCACGCTGGAATTGCCAGCCTATGCTGGTGAGTTCCACCGCATCCAGCGCACTCCTGCCCCGCCAGGGAGCGCCGGCAGCGTGGGCAGCTTCCCCTTCAAATGTATACTCTACGGATATCAACCCGGTTCCTCTCGACTGGCCGAAAGAAACACTCAGGTTGCTGCTAACATGCGAGAATATAGAAATGTCAACATCGTCGAAATAGCCGTCGCGCGTATAATACGCCTTGGTTGCTAACAACTCTTCCGCCACACCGGGCCAAAGCATCAACGTACCCTGAATGTTTTCGCGTTCCATGATTTCTTTTACCGCTATGGCTGCAATGATATTTAACGGCACGCCCGAATTATGGCCTTCACCATGGCCGGGAGCACCTTCCACAATCGGATCATGGTAAACGACCCCCGGTTTTTGAGAGGCTTTTGGAATACAGTCGATATCGCTGCCAATGGCAATTACTGGTTTGCCCGAGCCCCATCTGGCTATCCAGGCGGTGGGTATTCCCGAAATGCCTCGCTCAATGCTAAATCCGTTTTTCTCGAGCATGGTAGTCAGGTATTTTTCGGTTTCAAATTCGTGAAAGCCCAGCTCGGCAAAACTGAAAACCTTATCAACCATTACCTGAGCCAGTTTGGTTTGGGTGGCGATGTTATCAGAAACTTTGGATTTCAGGTCTTTGATTTCATCCTCTGAATATTCCCTGGTTTGTGCATAAATGCCTGTAGCCTGAAATGCAATGGTGAGTAGAATAAACAGGGTCCGAATTTGGTATGAAAGTGATTTCTTAAGATGCATTTTATGGAGTTTTAGTTAGGGATTCAATTAGTGAAAAAAGCGGATCAAATCAAAGGTATATTTTACCTTGGGGTATTGATTTACTTTTCCTCGCTGTTCTTCAAAAATAACCGGGAGAAGTTTCATCTTTCCAGACTGAGAAATTTATTGATCTTTATCTTTATAAAAGTATAGCCTGACCTCCCCGTGCATGGTGTACAGGCGATAACCATTGCCATCCCATACCAGGATCGGGCTGGAATAATTATCGTGTACATCGTCCACATCGATAATAGGATTATTATCATACTTTGTCCAGTGAATCAGGTCTTCTGAAACCGCTACGTTGGAATTCCACCGGGTCCAGTCTTCGTCCGGGGTACCATGGTAATAGCCATAATATTTACCCTTGTATTTGATGATCTGATTCAAAGCAATTCCTTCTTTTTCGTGTGCATCAGGGCCTCGTTCAATTACTGGATCATCCTGTACATTGGTCCACACCCTAGTGTCGGTTGATTCCGCCAGCCATACCGCCATATCATTGCGCTCGTAAAACAAATACCACTTTTCATCTTCAATCCACAAAACAGGAGTACCATACGGACCTGAACTGATGGGTTCTCCGTTTACTTTACGGATGTCCAGATCACCCTCACGTATCCAGTGGATGCCATCATCGGAAGTAAGTAAATGGGCAATATCATCTACACCTTCGGCAACCATAAAATATTTGCCCTTATGCTTCACCACATGTACATCTTCGGTCCAGTAACCGTTAAAAACCGGATTACCGGGATAGCGGGCCCAGGAAATTCCGTCTTCGGATGTGGCATATCCGAGATGCATCGTCTTTTCGATATCATAGTTATATCCGGTGTACCACATTTTATAGATGCCGTTTTCCAGTATTATGTACCCTCTTTCACGGATGTTCCTGTCCCAGGTATCAGTGCCTGTACCGGCAAATACCGGGTTGGTCGCATATGGCCGGAAGTTGACCAGCTCGGAAGGAAACAAAGCAGCTTCTTCATTGCTTTTCGGGTTGTCCCCTGCAATTTTATCCTGGCCATACGAACGCATGCCGGCCATAAACATGAAGATCAGCCCGGTTATGAAAAGTTTAATACATCGTGTTTTCATCGGTATCCGGTTTTGGCATTGGCATGATCGAGCAGTGTGCTAAAATACGATCGCCGGATAACATAACGCATAATATTAGTTGTCATTCTAAGAGGGAAAACCATTACCCGTTCCCATTAAGTGGAATGCCCAATCCTGGAAGAGTCGTCATTACCCGGATCGCGGAGCGATGCCAGGTAATCTCCATGTTTGAGGGGGTAAAGTAATTATTCATTACAGTGTATAATTCATGAGATTACCCGGATAAACCGGGTAATGACGGTACTGTTTTGGAGATTACCCGATACCGGCAGGATGAACTATTCCGGGCAATGATAATTTAGCATTTAACACTGGCTTTGCAGGTGGACCTTCCCCTCCTGAAACCAGTCGGGAAGGGGACCGAGGGTTACGGCTGGCTTTTTCAGTGCAGAGGGATGAGTCTCAACTGGACTGAGCGTCCGCACAGATACGGATATAGATGCACTTTAGTCAGCATTTCCTCTTGCTAACTCCTATTTACTCTTTTATGCGATTGTCCAAACTGTTCATTTTCTATATGTTGAATGCATTTATTGATTCTTTAGAATGACATAAGCTGACGTTCTGTATTGAAAGTTTCTGGTTGAGGCCATGCGTTCCGACTGACTTGATAATGGCGTTGCTTTTTGGTTATTTTCAGGTATGGAAGCGCATGTGAGAAAAATCATTCATATTGATATGGATGCCTTTTTTGCCTCCGTAGAACAGCGCGACAATCCGGAATTTGCGGGCAAGCCTATTGCCGTTGGCGGATCCGGCAAGCGGGGTGTGGTGGCGACAGCAAGTTACGAAGCCAGGAAATACGGGGTGTATTCTGCAATGTCCTCGCGAATTGCTATTCAGAAATGCCCCGAGCTTATTTTTGTTAAACCCCGGTTTGATGTGTATAAGACTGTTTCACTCATAATCCGGTCCATCTTCAAAGATTATACCGATTTGGTGGAGCCACTTTCGTTAGACGAAGCGTACCTGGATGTGACATCCAATAAAAAAGGGATGTCCTCTGCTACCCTCATCGCCCGGGAGATAAAGCACCGGATAAAGGACCAGACCAAACTCACCGCTTCCGCGGGGGTATCAGTGAATAAGTTCCTGGCAAAAATTGCCTCTGATTACCACAAACCGGACGGGTTGTTTGTCATACCACCTGGCAACGTTACCGCATTTGTTGAAGCACTACCCATTGAGAAATTTTTCGGAGTAGGTAAGGTGACTGCTACCAGAATGAAAAAGCTGGGGATTTACACGGGGGCTGATCTCAGACGGATGGAAAAAGGGCAATTAAAGAAATTATTCGGAAAAGCCGGGGGCTATTTCTATGAGGTGTCCAGGGGGATTGATAGCCGGCCGGTGGTTTCTTACCGGCCCAGGAAGTCGTTGGGGGCAGAGACTACATTTGAGGAGGACTACCAGAACCCGGACGAGTTGATTGAACAATTGAATCACCTGGCTAAACTGGTTCACGACAGGGCTGAGAAATCAGGTAATTTCGGGAAAACCCTTACCGTTAAAATTAAGTTTTCGGATTTCACACAAATTACAAGAAGCACAACTATTGACGCCAATATCAGGGGGTATGAATCAATTATTAAATTGGCAGAGGAGCTGTTCCGGAAGGCATTTATACCAGGTATGAAGATTCGCCTGCTGGGCATTACCATATCAAATTTCAAGACAAAACCCAAACAGCAGACAGCCCAATATACGTTGAATTTCTGAGGTTCTTCATTTCCTCTTCATTGATCTTTCAAAATGTAGTTACTAGATGGAAAGAAGAAGAACCTGCTTTTATATCCGTAAATATCCATAAATATCCATAAATAATCGTAAATATCTATAAATATTCAAATAAATAACTTTTCCCGCTCATTCCACACTAATTCCCGGCAGGAAGAGTCTCCATTATCCAAGTCCTTTCTCAGGGCGCTGAGTCTCAAGTAAAGTAGAGAATACTCATGAGATTCTTCGGTCGTTACACTCCCTCTGAAAAAGGTGCTATTTGTGAGATTCTTCCCGCCTTCATTTCATTATGGCGGACAGGCGGTCACTACGCTCCCTCTGTAATGGGAATGCATTTTTTCATTTTCAATTCTCGCACTAAATGCTCAAATTGCTTTCCTGTAATTTTTTAAAAAATTGAAACATAAAATCAGTATTCTGATAAAATTAAAGCAGTAGTAAAATTTGGTGTTGGCAAAGAAAGAGAAATAGGTTAGATGAATGAGAAGAATCAAGTATATGATTACATAGTCATTGGATCCGGGTTCGGTGGCAGCGTTTCGGCCATGCGGCTTGCGGAAAAGGGGTATGACGTACTGGTAATTGAAAAAGGAAAGAAATACGAAGCAGACGACTTTCCCAAATCCAACTGGAACCTCAGGAAGTATCTGTGGGC
>JADFHN010000165.1 GCA_022567155.1 Bacteroidota bacterium | reverse complement strand
CCTTATCTTACTTTCGGTAACAGGATACCGAATTCTTAAACAGAAAGAAAAGATACGCAGGGCCCAGCTGGAAATAACTCATACCTAAATTGAGCGATTCTCGTTTGCAGTGCTCTTTTTATTTTAAGCTTCCAAAAATTTGGTTTGTTTTCAGTAAAAAAGTTACTGTATTGGTTTCATTTACCCCAAGACAGAAATTACATGACTGTAAAACGGTTATTTTTCCGTTATTTTTTAATGAATAGACACACCCTTCCCCTTCTCATTTTGGTATTTCAATAAAATATGTCTTTTTGATCTGCCTATGCAAGTTTTAATTCTGGGGGAGACTGACATCTTCGCCATAATTCCACAATATCTATTGTTTCATAAACTGTTTGTGTTACTCTCATTGTAATTACTCTTGATCCTGAGGTGATTTTAGCTGCAAAATCAATGAGTTTCCTTCTGAATGTGTTCGGGTAAACCGTAACCGGCACTACATCGCAAGTTACATCTTGCTTATATGCCTCAAAAATAAAATGTGTTATGACAAGCAAGAAGTAATAGGCTCTGTTCATTCCGAACCTTTTGAAGGGCAGCTGTTCTTTGGTGGCCAGTTCTTTAATGCTCCGGTGAATGAGTTCATCGGCACCTCTTTCGTGTGATTTTTGTATAATGGTTTCGGTTTCGAAATAATGCGCACCACCTGCAGCCTTTAGTCTCTCATCGGCTTTACTGCACAAGCCTATATTGGTGTATATAATAGTATTGGGTTTTCCAAAATCCATGACAAACTGCCCGTTTTCATCGCGTTGTAGTTTTGTAAATATGCATCGCCTGAATTTTGACCATGATTTGAGCATATTGCCGAATTCCACATAGTTCCAAACCGCCTTGTTTTTTGAAAATTCTCCAAAATTTTCAACAGGCACTTCTTGCACATATTCCTTAATGTCCCCGTATATCTTGCCCGTAGTAATGTAGTGTATGTCAAGGTCTTGCTCAAAAACAGTATATGCTTTTTGATCAGCAAACCCACTATCTGCACAAATTACTATCGGCACCTCTTGTGAATACCTTTTACGGATTAATTTTACCACCGCTCTTACCCTGTCGATATAATCAGTACCATGATTGGAATGGGCGCTCCCTTTTCTGAACAGCACATCAATCAAAAACGGTCCCCAGCAAATATGCAACGGCTGGAAGCCTTTCTTTTTCTTGTACGTGGGTTCGTTACCTTCTCGTTTTTTGGCATCATCGTTATCCATGACCATCGTATCGATACCAAGTTCAATAATTTTCGGCTTAGTGATTTTTAGCCTCCAAATAAATAGTTCATGAAGTATCTTATTGAAAATAAGGCTGGTAATAATGGAAACTTTTAAGAAGAATCGTTTTATCTGATGAGATGAGGCCATCTCATCTACCTTGTTTTCCAGCAAAGCTGTATATCCTTCATCTTTTTTCTTATGGTCGAAACTTGAAATGGACATGTCGGTCCCATCAATGAAAAATGCAAACACCTGCTTTAGGAACTGCTGCAGCCCTAACCCTTTACTGCTTATGGTGAGCAAAGAAAGTGTTGTGCCTGATATTAGCCTGTATAATCCGATGGTTTCAGTGTAGCGAAGAAATAAAGGAAGCCCTCCACGACCTGAAATCTTATCGTTTGTTATTCCGATTTTTGTTATCTTAGCGCTCATAAAAAGATGGTCTTGTTCACTTAAAAAGTGATGTGTTTTTTATATGTTTTTACACCTTTAAAATACACATTAACAAACTGTTAAGCAAGACTTCTTTTTATATTTTATCCCCTAATCGCTCAATTCAGGTAATAGAATAAACTGATCAAAGTCAACTTCCGAGAGATCGCTAAATATTACGGTGTCTATTATTCACCAATAAGCACAAATGCACCCCAGTAAAATGGACTTTTGTATTTTTCTTTAAGCATAAGCTGGGTTTTCTTCAGTGCCTCACGTTTACTCATACCACCGAGCCAGTTTGTATAGAAATCTACCATGAGTTCTTGGGTAACTTGATCACTGACTTTCCATAAAGAAATCATCAGGCTTCTTGCACCAGCAACCTGAAACGCCCTCTGCAAGCCATAGACTCCCTCACCGTTACGTATTTCACCCAATCCTGTTTCACAAGCTGATAGTACTACTAATTCTGTATTCTCAATATTAAGGTTCATGGCTTCAAAAGCTGTCAACACACCATCTTCTTTCCCTATTTGCGTATTGCCTCTTATATTTTCATTGTTTTGGAAAACTTTTTCAGCTCCACTAAGCAATAAACCTGAGCGATACAGCGGATTATTCTGGTACGTATGTTCATCATCATCAGGTTCAAAAAAACCATGCGTGGCAATATGTAAAACTTTAGGTTTACGCATATTTTTGAGATGATCCTCGGTAGCATCCTTTTCCGTCCATACATCCTCACGCCATCCTTTCTGCTGGAAAAGTTCGCTTAAATTCTCAATCTCTATTTTAGTGCCAGGTAATGCACTGATTCCATACCGTGCTAATGAATCTAAAGTGGTAGTAGTGTTGATATTGCGATTTGCCAACAATTGCGCCTCTTGCCCGAAATCTGGATTTCCCATAAGGATCACATAGTTATAGGGCATAGTAGGTGATTTGGCGGCCAGTAAATCTTTTGTGCTGGTAACTATACGCACGTCCACTTCTTCCATTAAGTACTTTTTCTTGTCGGGATTGTATAGGGTTTGAAGATTTAAAGAATTGAAAACCCCATCCGGAGAAAAATATACCGTTTTAATTCCCTTCAAATGTTTCTTTAATGGTGACCAAAAATGATCATACGACAACGTATCTTCTTTCCGGATACGTGTCATAGTCCGATAGTATTTTATATATTTCCTCTCCAGTTCATTACCTTCAGTAAACAACACGAGTTCAGGATATTTTTTTGTTTTCGAAGTTACGATCAGGGCTGCATACAAAATGGTGTCTGACGATCTCAACTTTTGAAAATCCCACTTGTTGAAACGTATTATTTCAATAGCAGCTTC
>JADFHN010000002.1 GCA_022567155.1 Bacteroidota bacterium | reverse complement strand
ACAAAAAAAGCTTTTGACTCGGCCTGCCCCCATAAACCATTTACATCCTGGGCCCGAACAGTTATCAGGTGAAAACCCTCTGTTAACAAGGCAGTTGGTACATTCTCCAGGATGTTCAGACTGGTAGCTGCAGTAATCGGGATGGATACACCCAGCCCCCTCCCCGGATCGGCATCAATGAAATACTCCATCGCGGTAATTTTATTTTGTATTGTTGCGACTGATTGATTTACGTAAAAAGGTTTGCTTTCTGAGAGTCCCCAGATTCCATTTTCATCCTGGGCCCGAACGGTGATCAGGTGAAAACCCTCTGTTAACAAGGCAGTTGGTACATTCTCCAGGATGTTCAGACTGGTAGCTGCATTAATCGGGATGGATACTCCCAGCCCCCTCCCCGGATCGGTGTCAATGAAATACTCCATCGCCGTGATATTATTTTGTGAAGCCGATGAGGACAGACTTACATAAAAAGGTTTGCTCTCATAGTGGCCCCATACTCCGAATTCATCTTCAGCCCTGACCGTGAAAACATGAAACCCTTCACTGAGCGCGCCGGTGGCTACATTTTCGAGAATATTGATACTTGGACTTGCGAGAACAATGGCCGTAGCGCTTCCTACACCCGGATCTGCATCAATAAAATACTCGATCCTGGTGATATCGGGCTGGGCAAATGCAGAAATACTACCTGCCCATAATAGCAAGAAGCAAAGCCTTTTCATAAGAGTATAAACACTCTTCTAGTTTCCTTCTGCCTTAATCTGAACCGGCAAATCGGTGCCTTTCAGTATCATAGATGGCAACGTCAATGATTGAATGAGCGGTATGAGTGTACCACTCAATTTCATGGGAGCGGGACCGCCAAATACGCCCATATCTGTGCCACCCTCTCCAGTTCCGATGGCCGGTGAGGGAGCAACAGGGTCAAGGGTTGGATCGAAAGTGGCAAAGTCAATTGCATTATTAAGTGGGGAATTTGCCAAAAGAGGATCAACACCCACAAGATTGAATGCCTCGGTATTGCCACCTGTTGACAAAAAGCTACATCGAGTAGCACAACTAAAACTGAGGTTATATTCAAAGGTATTATTTGCTACAGCTAATCGAGCACGAGGGGCAACGCGAAGGAATATATTGTTTTTGACGGTATTCCCGTTGAATGTTTCAAAAGCATTGTCATTGGAATCTGAACCACTAAAAATATTATTTTCAACACTTGTACTGTTATTGGCATTAATAAACCCATTATCATTATTACTGGTGCCATAAATAACATTGTTTGCTATTATCACGTTGGAATGAAAATTGGCTATCAAATCGATAGTCTCATCGCTACCAGCACCAAAACCAGAGCCCAGTACATTATTTCGAATTATCAGGTTTGTGATATCAGTAGTAATAGTTGATATATGCTGAATCCTTAAAATATTGCAATTCTCAATCAGTATGTTACTCAATACCCCAGCTACTCCACCCAAATTTAATATTGTAGGAATATGCAAGCCTGAAATTCGGGTACCACTTGCTGCCGGATCAGCAATTGTAACTGTACCTACGATAGATCGTTCATTGCCATCTGTATCAGGATTAAGCCCGATACCGAAAATATTCAGTCGCTTGTCGATCGTGATTGTACCATAATTCAAGGAACTACGCACCACATGTATAATATCGTCATCGACTGCTGCTGCTATAGCACCGACAAGGGCCGTTGGGCCGAGGAATACATTTACACCTCCAATGGCCCCTGGATTGTTGTCGGCAGTGTAAATAGTTGGTTGCGCCAGGCTAACACTTAAGCTGGCAATAACGGTAAAGGATAGTAATAGTAGCTTTTTCATGATAAATAAATTTTAGTACATTCTTTAAATTTACTCGTTTTCAGAACTTTTCCCAAGAATCGTTCTGTGTATTCGCCAGATCCAGATGTAGATCCATGTCCACAATCAAGCCGGAAAGCCTTAATGTTTGATGCATTGATCTTTCTTGGTTAATTTAACCCGTTGACATTAATTAATAACTTTGTTCCAATGTCTTTTGATGAACGAATACCAGGAAATAAAAATATCCTGCCGGTAATTTTAATTACGCTGCATGTTTTTTGTTGTTGCACCGGTCCGTTCGAACAAGCCATACCTGAAGATTCACCTTACCTGGTAGTATTGGGAATTGCGCAGGACGGAGGTTATCCGCAAACAGCATGCGATAAGGATTGTTGTAAAGAAGCCTGGCTAAATCCGGAATTGCGGCGAATGGTAGTCTGCCTTGGTATTGTTGACCCGGCTACAGGCAACAAATGGCTGATTGACGCCACTCCGGATATAAAAGAGCAGATAAACCGTCTAAAGCTTATTTCCGGGACAGCAACGAGTGCAGTAAACGGCATTTTTTTAACCCATGCGCACATTGGTCATTATACCGGGCTGATGCAATTCGGGCATGAAGCAATCGGCGCCACTGAAATGCCCGTTTATGCCATGCCGCGAATGAAAAGATATCTTTCGTCCAGCGGACCCTGGGATCAGTTGGTCCGTTATCGAAATATATGCGTTGTGGAATTAGCTGAAAATGAACCAGTTGTCTTAACCCATGAGCTTACAGTAACTCCGTTTCTAGTGCCTCACCGCGACGAATATTCGGAAACCGTAGGATACCGTATTAAGGGACCACACAAGTCGGTAATTTATATACCTGATATCAACAAATGGGAAATCTGGGATAAGGACATCAACAATATTATACAAAATAATGATTTATTATTTATTGACGGCAGTTTCTATAATAACGGTGAAATTGAGGGACGGGACATGAGCGATTTCCCGCATCCGTTCATTGAAGAAAGTATAACAAGGTTTGAATCATTGCCTGACAGCGAAAAACAAAAAGTTTTCTTTATTCACCTGAACCATACCAACCCGGCGATTCATGATATCCATACCCGGGAAGAGATTAACAAATCCGGTTTCAGGGTTGCTTCGCAATTCCAGATTGTTCCATTATGATTTCTGCCGGAGCAATTCTATAGGCTCGAACACAGGCTCCTCTTCTCACAGCGGATTAAGTTCTTCAGTGAATTTATGGCAATAGGATGAATTTTTATGATCGTCTTCTGCCTGCTTATTCTTAAACGACATCACATGCATAAAATTTACCGGATTCTGAGGATCCTGAAATGCATGATAAAAAACCATATCGGGTACATTATTGCGAATCCCATCAATAAACTCATTCACAAGGCCTTTTACATGGTCCACTTCAGATTTTTTTACCTTATATAAAACCTTATAGCTTATCATTTGCGTTATCAATTATATTACTACCCTAATATAAATACGGATTACAATTTTTAAATATTTTTTTACTAATTTAATAATGTGAATTTGCGGATTTGGAAAAATAACATCAGGAAAAAGCGGACTTTTACCCAACCTGTACGCGAAGTCTGGGGCGCAATAAGCAAAAGACAAAAGCTTGAGGAGTGGTTTTTGGAAAACACTTTCAGTACTGTAGAGGGTAAAGCATTCGAATTTTTCGACAAGCCAGGCGAAAAGTGGAAAGGAGTTTATCAATGCGAGATTCTGTCCGTCCAGCCGCCGTATAACCTTGCTTACACCTGGGCGCATAATAAACTCAAGTTTACAACCTATGTGTGGTGGAGGCTTGACACCCTAAATGGTAATACCGTACTGGAACTTGAGCATTCAGGTTTTAAAGGGTTATCCGGTCTTATTTCTTTGTTTTACTATTCCCATTTCTGGGATTTAAAACTTAAAAGTCTGCTAGTTTACCTGAGCAAACAAAAAGATGCCGTTTATATCTGACTACTTTTACAGACGTTTTCCTGTTTAAAATTGTTCGGATCTGTAATTCGTGTGTTCATATTTGAACACTCGTGGATCAAAAAGATACATAAAATTGATTTTTTGATCAAAATTAACATTTTCGTATTGTGGCACAGGATTTGCACTTTGTGATTTGATGCGTGAATTACCAACCATATCCAGGAAAACGATAATCTTACTAATAGGAATAATTGTAGCTTTGTTTATTGCTATAGGCACTTTTAGCGACACACCTCTGAATAGTAAAAGCATCACATTCAAAAGTAATGAACATAACCAGTCAAAATCAATAGTAATCAAATCTATGGCATTAAAAGAGCCCGTTATAAAAATGTATTCACTGGTTAAAAGGTTTTATAAATAAGCCATTCCGCATACAAAACATACTGATCTAATGTACCTGGAAGACTTGATATTTTTCGCTCCGCTCTGAGAAAGGCCCGCCACAGCCCCTCGATCCCCTTGCCATAGGCCAGTCCGGCAGGGCCTTGCCTGACGGGCATGACTATGTCAAAAGGGGAAGCCCTCCCGCAAGACATAAACAAGACAAACGCGGGATCGCCCTTTAAGGGGTCGGGAGTACAATGGCGGTTCCATTATACCTGCCGCCATACTGAAATGAAGGCGAAAAGAATCTCCTAATGAATCCTCTTTCAGAGGGAACGGAGTGACTGAAGAATCTCATGAATTTTACTCCACTTTACTTGAAATCTATTCGCTCCGCTCTGAGAACTGGACTTGGGTATGGGAAGCTCCCCTCACATAGCCAGCTCTTTCCACTTTATATTACAACCGACACTGGGTATCTGATTGGTTGATACCGGATTGCCGTCCAGCACGCTGTCAAGGGCATTTCTTAAATCGTTGCCCGTTAGTGGCTTTTCATTTCCAGGCCGGGAGTCGTCCAGCTGCCCACGATAAACAAGCTCCATATTTTTATCATACAGGTAAAAATCAGGTGTGCATGCAGCATCATATATCCGGGCTACCCGCTGGGTTTCGTCGAAGAGGTAAGGAAACGGATACTGCCAGGTAACTGCATCCTCCCTCATTTTGTCAGGGGCATCTTCAGGATATTTTTCAATATCGTTGCTGCTGATCGCCACAAACGTCACATCACGGGGCATGTAATCGTTCGCCAGCCGGACCAGTTCCGTTTTAACATGCTTAACGTAAGGACAATGATTGCAAATAAACATGATTACCGTTGCCTTATTCGATTTAATATCGTCCAGGTTTACCTTTATTCCGGCAACCACATCGGGAAGTTCAAACCCAGGTGCAATGGATCCCAGGGGTATCATGTTGGAGGGAGTGAGTGACATCTCTTTTTTAGTTTTATTAACAAATATAACAGATTGATATATGTGTGCACATTATTGCTTTATATTTATCGGTTGTGAATGCGCTTATTAAAAAAATCAATAAGCTGGAAAAGGTAGCTTTACTCCTTGAGCCCGGTAAGGATACCCGGAAATCGTGGCATAAACAGGTATCTGAAATTGCTGAAAATTTTCTGGATAAATTAGAAAACGGAAAAGCTTATGATCAGGACAGCAGCCATATAAACCTGCTGAAGCAGCCGTTTACGGAAGAAGGTATGCTTTCTTCGAAAATATTCGGTGATATTGTAAACTATGTTGACAAACCGGGGATAAACCCGGCTTCCGGAGGTCACCTCGGATACATTCCGGGAGGCGGATTGTATGCGTCTGCACTGGCGGATTATTGGGTCAACGTTACCAACCGGTATGCTGGTATATCTTTTGCCAATCCCGGTGCGGTTAAAATTGAAAATGAATTGATCAGGTGGATGATCAGACTTGTAGGATACCCTGAAACAGCATGGGGTAACCTGGCTTCGGGTGGCAGCATCGCCAATCTTATCGCCATTGTGGCAGCCAGAGAAGCCAAAGGGATAACGCCCGAAAATATCAGAAAATCAGTGATATATGTGAGCAAACAAACCCACCACAGTGTGGAAAAAGCATTCAGAATTGCAGGCTTGCAGTATGCCATTACCCGCACGCTACCACTTGACGAAAAATTAAAAATTGATCCGGTCAGATTTGAAGAAATTGCTGAAGATGATAAAAAACAGGGATTAATCCCGTTTCTGATGGTAAGTACGGCGGGCACCACCGACGCCGGCGTAATTGATCCGATCGATGTGCTTTCTGAAATATGTAGCCGTTATGCTATCTGGCATCACGTAGATGCGGCTTACGGAGGCTTTTTTTTACTTGCAAAATCGCTTTCTTCTTCATTAGAAGCAATAAACAAATCCGATTCAGTTGTTCTTGACCCTCATAAAGGCCTTTTTCTTCCTTATGGCCTGGGTGTAGTGCTGGTAAAATCGAGAACCCACCTGAAAAACGCTTTTCACTATGAGGCCAATTATATGCAGGACGCTACAGAAGTGGAAACAGAGATTTCTCCTGCGGAGGTATCGCCTGAACTCACAAAGCACTTCCGTGGCCTTCGTATGTGGCTGCCCCTCCGTTTGCATGGCATAAAAGCCTTCCGTTCAGCGCTGGAAGAAAAGTGCCTGCTCACAAGGTATTTTTATGAAAAAATTAGTAAATTAAATCGTTTCGAGACTTTTGGTAAACCGGAACTTACTGTGGTAATGTTCCGTTATATACCAGTCAGCCATGATCCGAATGCTTTTAATCAGCTTCTTGCAGATGAAATTCATCGTGACGGCAGGATTTTCATTTCAACCACAACAATCAATGACGTGCATTGGCTGAGAGTGGCTATCCTTGTGTTTCGCACGCATCTTAAAACAATTGATTTGACATTACAGCTACTCGCCGAAAAGGTGATTTTGGTTGAAAACAAAATATCCGGATGCTGAAAATTGTAAAATCCGCGATTTTACGGTTAATTTATAGAGACGTATGATTCATGAAGCACAAATACAAGGTGATCCTGAGAAAAAGGTTAAACGTAAAAGAAAATTTCTCTTTCTGCCGCTAAAACAACTTTTCCCGTATATCGGCATCATTACAGGTATATTGTTATTTATTTTTCAGAAATCACTGGTTGCTTATTCAGAAAAAATTCTTGGTAACTTTATTATGAATTTCATTCAGTATGAAACACGCGGTGTGTACACTATCCAATATGACAAAGTGCGGATCAATATATTCACCAGCGAACTGCACCTCACTGATTTTGAGTTTAAAAAAGACACGTTAAATCAAACCAGCAATAAAAAACAAATCGATATTCACTTCAAAGCCACCGCACTTTCGCTCAATGTAAAGAGCCTTCTTAATTTTCTGATAAACCGTGAAATCGAAATCGAAGGGCTGGAGCTCCGAAAACCCCATTTGGTTATCATTCAAAATATAAAGGATGATATTCAATCCAGCACCATTTCAGTAGATATCATTCAAAAGACCAAACAATACCTGAATCTTTTTCACATCAATCAATTATCGGTATCAAATGCAAGTATTGAATATAAAAAAATATTCCCTGATTCTGTTTTCAGCATTTCATTTTCAGATGTATCACTCAATGTCAAACATTTTCAGTTCGGCGAATCCATCAGTCCGTTCGGTAAAAGTGTTTATTCGCAGGGTGTGGAAGTTGAAATTTTGAATCAATCGTTAAACATTTTGCCTGGTCATAAAATCTACTTCGATCGTGCGTGGGCTTCCTCTTTTGATTCTACGCTGGTTGTGGAGAATCTTTCCATCATGCCCCACTTGCAAAACAGTAATGGTGATACCTATCACCTAACCTTTCCGGAAGTCCGTTTATCTGAATTTGATCTGAGGGGAATCATTCAACAGGAAAAAATCAGTGCGGGCTTACTTGACCTGGGGAAAGGCAAGGCTACCCTGCGCATCGGCTTCAATGCTTCCGTTTCTCAGGGCCCAAAGCCAGAACCTGCAACGCTGAAAGGAATTTCAGCATTCATTTTTGAAAATATTATCACCAGCAACTCTGATATAACCGTCACTTTCCCGCTGGAAAATAAGGATGAGCAAACGCTGATCCTGAACGATCTTACCCTACACGTAAAAAATATGCACATTGACAGTATGGTTTTGGTTAACCCGGATAAATTGTTGAAAAATATTGACTTTGATCTGAATGTTGGTGTTTTCAATACTGATTTTAATGGAATTAAACATTCGCTTTCAGTAAATGGAATCAACATTAATTATCAGCAAGGTTATCTTTCATTTGATGGCATTTCATTAAAACCCTTTAGCCGGTTTCAGAAAAACCAGATAAATATTTCCTCAAACGAGGTACAGGTATGGGGATTGAATTTTCCAACAGCTATTTCTGAGAAATCGCTGAAAGGCAGAAAAGCCATAATCAACGACCCGGATATATTATTAAAACTAAACCAGACCTCTTCCTCCGGGCAAACCATGAACAATCATAAAAACATTTACCCGTTGATTCAAGCTGTTCTCACCAGCCTGGAAATGGAAGAAATCCAGTTGCGAAATGCCCGGTTGACGGTGAGAGGAGCTGATAATGAGCCGTTTGCAAACGGTGAGAATCTCAAAATAACACTCCACAATATTTTGATTGATTCCACCCTGGCTAATAACCCACATCAGATATTCGGAATTCAGGATTTATCGATCGAAGGCAGCAATTTGTTATTACGTGTTAATAATGGGAAAAATGAAATTTCGTCCGCTTTTCTTTCATTCAATACACGTACTGGTGACATCCAGGTTGAGGAAGCTGGTTTTATATCTCAAAGTGATAATCTAGTTAATTTCCGTATCGGAAGTCTCTCCATACGGGGATTAGACATGTTTAAAGCGCTGTATAATGACAAGATCATCATCGATTCGGTAAAAATTCTTGCTCCTTCCCTGAAATTTTCATCCGACACGGTATTTATACCCACAGATAGTACTATTATTTCATCCACACCGTACTTCCCTGATTCCATCCGTATTAAATATTTCACGTTAGCGGACGGATATATCGAGTTTGATAATTTCGGAAAGTCGAAAGCCAGATTTACCGACATTAAAAGTGAAGTTACGGAATTTTCTGTGGCACGAGCCGGGCCTTATTTGCGCTGGAATTCGGAAGCTATTCACGTCGAAAATGGCCCTTTCAGCATTATCCTGCCCGACAATACGCATACAATAACAGGCAACAGCATCAGTATTTCCAAATCGGATTCGGTGTTAAGAATCAACCAGTTCAGGATCAAACCTACCAACATACCTAACAAATATTTCAGGCTAAACATCGAAATACCAAATATGCTGCTGACTCAGATTGTACCCTCGCAGTTTTTGGATTCAGGCTATCTGGATATCGGACAAATCCTGTTGCTAAACCCAATGATAGAAACTACTTTCTCCCATGCGTCTGATACTATTGAAACAAATACGAAAAGTGGATTCAATGCAGGGAATTTTTCCGCAAAAAAAATATCCATTATCAATGGAGGCCTGCACCTGGAATATCATTCAGAATATACCCATACACTCGATGTCTCCTCATTTGATTTTGACATCAACCGGATGGAAATTGATACGTTTACCACTTTCGATGCATCGCTGTCATTTTTTGAAAATCTTGTAGTAAAAGCAAAAGTCATCAACTATACAGGTGCCAATGGACTGGATTCGGTTTATGCCGGCAGTTTGGATATTGATTCAGACCATCATCTGATAGCAGGTAATCTGGTCCTTAAAGGAAGAAATTCAAAAACAAACTATGATGTCGTTGTAAATCAATTCGGCCTGTATGGCGCCAATTGGTTACGTAAATTAATTCGATCGGATTATGCAACCGACAGCATGATCATAACTGAACCAAAAATAAGTATCACCCTGACTGATTCAGTCAGAATAACAGCCCAACAAGATAATAAAAGAACTGAATCAAAAGATTTGTCAAAAGACACACAAGATTTTTTTTCGCAATTAATCCGGCAGAAATACGTATTTGACAGTGTGAAAGGGGGAGATTTTCTTACCGCCAAACCGGCTTCAGAAAACTCATCCTCATTTTCTCTGAATATAAATCTGCCTGAATTCGAAGATACGGTAACCATATCGCGTGTGAAATTACTTCGGGGAACCTTCCGGATCGAACGGAACGGAGAAAAGTTTGACATCCCTGAATTCGGAATTTATGTGGACAGCCTTAATTATATGCCTGATAATTCGAATTTGCTTCACTCGGCTGATATAATTTTTGAAGTTTCCGGCCTCAAAGATCTTTTAAGGAATGAAAATAATGATTTGAGCATTGACCGAATACGGCTATCCACAAAAGAACAGTCGGTTGTAATGGAAGGAATTCGAATGGAGCCGGCGATAAGTAAGTTGGAATATGGATGGAAAATCGGATATCAGACGGACTGGATTAAGTTAAATGTGAATTCCATTGCATTCAACGGACTGGATTTTAACACTCTGGCTAACCAGGGAAGGCTGCAAATTACCGAAATTTTTATAGATAGCCTTGATGTCAAAATCTTCCGTGATAAACATGTCCCCTTTCCTGCGGACCAGGTTCGCTACATGCCTCAAAAAATGATAGCCGAGTTGAGCATTCCGGTGTCTGTTGAAGGAGTTATACTAAATCAGGCAAATATATTTTATGAAGAACTTGATGCAGAGTCTGTTATTCCGGGATTTATTGAAATTAAGAATCTTACTGCTGGTATTCACAATATCACAAACGACAGCGCCAGACTTGCTGAAGACCACATAATGCAGGTGGCGGCAAACGGGGATCTGATGGGTACGGGGAATATGCAGGTTGATTTTGAATTTGATCTTACCGACCCGGATTATAAACACCGGTATTTGGGTGTACTTTCGGAAATGGACCTGGCTACACTGAATAAAATTCTGGAGCCGAATATCAGGATACATATCAAAAGCGGCCAGGTAAGTAAGATGAATTTTAATGTGGAAGGAGACGAGTATTACACTACAGGCATTATGGAAATGATGTACAGAGACCTTCATGTAAATCTTATTGGAAAAAAGAAAGGTACCACATCCGCAATGGGGCCTGCCTTGGGCAGTTTTTTTGCCAATACCTTTATTATCAACCGCAACAATCCGCGTTTTCTGTTTGTTCGTAAGGGAGACATCTACTGGGAGCGTGATACTACAAAATCTTTTTTCAATTACCTGGCAAAGACCACACTGAGTGGCGTAGTTACCAGTATCGGGGCTAAAAACAACAAAAAGGAAATAAGACAGGCAAATAAGGTGGCCCGTGAGAAGAAAGACAAAGAAAAAAAGGAGAAAAAGAAAAAAGAAAAAAAGGAGTCCAAACGTGTCAACAATCAGAGATGATCCATAGGCAGCAGTGAAAATACAGTGAAAATTGGCATTCTATCAGATACACACGGTTATCTTGACGATCAAATATTTCCGTTCTTTGAGGATTGCGATGAGCTATGGCATGCCGGTGATATTGGTACTGTAGCTGTAATCGAAAAGCTGGAAACCTTCAAACCCCTGAGGGCGGTGTTCGGAAACATTGATGAAAGCCGTATTCGATGGAATTATCCTGAAAATCAGTTGTTTGTCTGCGCCGGATTAAAAGTGTTTATGACACATATCGGCGGGTCGCCTCCCAGGTATAACCCCCGTACACGTGCCATCATCGAAAAGGAGAAACCGGCTATTTTTGTTTGCGGGCACTCCCATATCCTGAAAGTGATGAAAGACAGCAAGTATGATCTTTTATTTATAAATCCCGGATCTGCAGGAAACCAGGGGATTCACCGTATCAAAACCGTACTACGATTCAGCGTAACATCCGCCGTACCTGGTGATTTGGAAATACTGGAGTTGGGTAAACGTTACTGAATCGCGGCAAAAAAGGAATTATTTCTTTTTCGTAACGTCTTTTTTCTTCGCTTTGTCTGCATCAGTTGTTTTGGCTTTTGCTGCCGGCTTTTTTGATGCGGTTTTCTTTTCTTTGGCAGTTTCTGTTGTATCTGCTTTAGGAGCTTTTACGGCAGGCTTTTTTGCTGCTCCTTTCTTTTCTTTAACCGCTTCGGCTTGCTCGTCTTTTACCACTTCCGGGGCATTAGCAGCAGTCTTTGTCTCTTTTTCCTTTTCAGCAACCGTTTCTTTCATTGCTTCCACCGCTTCTTTATCTTCCGTTTTTTCGGAAACTCCCTCTTTGGTGGAAATCGTTTTGGAAATATTTCTCTTAAATTCCTCTTTTATGGCCTCTATATCTATGGATTTTATTACCGGTTTGAATCCCTGAATCTTTATTATCTGCTTTCTGATTCTGGCTCTGGTTTTAATTCTTCTTGCTTTTCTCTTGAGTGCGGCTGCCATGTCTGTATTAAATAAAATCAGTTTTCTAAAATGAGGTGCGAAGTTAGAGATAACCAAACAATTCAACAATACTTAACCTGAAAATCGTTTTAGAGCAAGTACCCAATGCACTATGCTTTAAATTGAATTTATTTAGCTTTGCGCATATTGTTTAGGCATGAAGTATCAGCGACCCACCATACCAAGAGGTACACGCGATTTCGGACCGGTCGAAATGGCAAAAAGAAATTTTATTTTTTCTACTATAAAAACCGTATTTCAGAAATTCGGGTACCAGCCTCTCGAAACACCCGGAATGGAAAGTCTGTCGGTGCTGATGGGGAAATATGGGCATGAAGGTGATCAACTGTTATTTAAAATCCTGAATTCAGGAGACTTTCTTAAAGCCATGTCGGCCAAAGACCTTAAAGACGGATACCGGCAAATTCTCAGAAAAGTATCCGAAAAAGGATTACGCTATGATCTTACCGTACCTTTTGCAAGATATGTGGCCATGAACCACCACAAGCTGGTATTTCCGTTTAAACGATACCAGATACAGCCTGTATGGCGGGCAGACAGGCCGCAAAAAGGCAGGTACCGTGAGTTTTACCAGTGCGATGCCGATGTGGTCGGAAGCCGGTCAATGATCAATGAAGCGGAAATTATATGGATGATCTACGAGATATTCAGCAATCTGGGTATTAAAAGCTATACCATAAAAATAAACCACAGGAAAATATTGGAAGCACTATCCGCTTTAGCCGGAGGCGAAGGTAAAGAAAATACGTTTTACATTGCCATTGACAAGCTTGAAAAAGCAGGAAAAGAAAAAGTTATCAGAGAACTGACCGATGCGGGATTTGACCATGAAAAAATCGACAAAGTGTTTCCGCTGCTTGAAATGGCGGGAGATACCCGGGAAAAGATAATCAGGTTAAAGAAGCTTTTCCATTCATTGGAGGCAGGGATATCAGGATTACAGGAGATTGAAGAAACATTTTCGCATATACAGGACTCAGAAATTAATATCCCAAATCTTAGGTTTGATTTGTCGCTTGCAAGAGGACTTTCTTACTACACAGGATCGATATTTGAAGTTACCATGGATGATGGAAGCATCGGAAGTCTGAGTGGAGGAGGCCGGTACGACAACCTGACAAGTTTGTACGGAGTGCCGGATATTCCCGGCGTTGGCTTTTCGCTTGGTGTGGACCGGATTTATGATGTGATGGAAAAAAGAGACCTGTTTCCTGACCAGACATCAACTTTCACCATCGTATTAGTGACAACGTTAGATGCTGAGGCTGTTCCATATTCGCTTCCATTACTAGCAAAGTTGAGGTCGCAGGGAATCAGCGCTGAGATATACCCGGATGTGGTGAAGATTAAAAAACAGTTGAATTATGCCGACCGCAAAGGGATACCATACGTAATACTTATTGGGTCACAGGAAATGGAAACCGGTAAACTTACGCTTAAATCCATGCGCACAGGCAAACAGGAAGCACTCGATATCGGGGCAATCATCGAAAAAATTAAAAATCAAATGAATGACTGAAAATCATTATATCTCCAACGCACATCTTGATATTAATGATATTGAAAAAATCATTAACACCTCCGCCCGTATTGCCCTTTCGGAAGAGTCGGAATCACTGATCCAAAAATGCCGTACATACCTTGACCGTAAAATCGACGCTACTAGCGGACCAATTTATGGTATAAACACAGGCTTCGGATCACTATACGACCGAAATATCAAACGCGATGATCTTGAAAAACTGCAGGAGAACCTGGTTAAGTCTCACGCTTGCGGAACCGGAGACGAGATTCCTGAAGAAATTGTCAGGCTTATGATTTTTTTGAAAATACAATCTCTTGCGTACGGACACTCGGGCATTCATATGAAAACAATAACGCGTCTGATTGATTTTTACAATGAAGGCATCTGTCCGGTTGTTTATGAATTCGGATCGCTGGGTGCATCTGGTGATCTGGCGCCGCTCGCACATCTGAGCCTCCCATTGATCGGATTGGGCGAAGTATCATTTAATAATAAAAGACTGACTGGAAAAGCGTTGAATAGAAAAATGGAATGGCTGCCCTTGCGCTTGAAAGCTCGTGAAGGGCTGGCATTATTAAACGGAACCCAGTTTATGAATGCATTCGGAGTATGGTGTTCTATTCAGTCAAAACGTATTTTGCAACTTGCTAACATGATAGGTGGATTATCACTCGATGTTTTTGATGGCAGAATAGATGCATTCGATCCCCTTGTGCATCGTATACGACCACAGGAAGGGCAAGCCATTGTAGCAAAACAAATTACTTCACTGCTTGAAGGCAGTGAGCTTATTCTACGCGAAAAGCAGCATGTGCAGGATCCGTATTCTTTTCGCTGTATTCCGCAGGTACATGGCGCCAGTTATGACATCATCGCATTTGCTGAAAAAATATTCACTAATGAAATCAACAGCGTTTCGGATAATCCAAACATTTTTCCTGACGAAGACAAGATCATCTCTGCAGGCAATTTTCACGGGCAATCCCTGGCCAATGCACTTGACTTCCTGGGTATCGGTCTGGCCGAATTAGGCAATATATCCGAACGCAGAACATATCAGCTGATAAGCGGCAGCCGGGGATTGCCCAATTACCTTGTGGCCAATCCGGGTATTAATTCAGGATTGATGATACCACAATATACGGCTGCTTCGTTAGTAAGTAAAAACAAGGAATTATGCACCCCTTCATCGGTTGATTCCATTGTTTCATCAAACGGGCAGGAAGATCATGTGAGTATGGGAGCAAATGCGGCTACAAAAACGTTTAAGATTGTGAATAATATATATTCAATTCTGGCGATAGAACTGCTCACCGCGTCGCAGGCGCTTGAGTTCAGAAGGCCGTTACGAACTTCTTCGAAACTGGAGTCTTTTGTTGAAAACTTCCGGGCACATGTACCGGTTATTGAAAACGACCGGGTATTGCACTATGACATTGTAGCCGCTGAAGAATTTATAAAAAACATTAAACTTTGAATTTTAAGATAAGGCTATATTACCTGGCAGCAATCCTTACGTTTATTTCCTTGTCCCATTCCAGTGCACAGATATCCAGCACATTAGGATGGTTTGAAATAAACTTTAATCAGGGGTGCACCCCCCTTGAAGTAAGCGTAAAAACCACCATTTCTGAAGACCAGGTACCGCTCTTTCAGTTTTTCGGCAGAGACGACCCGAACCCCGTTGCCTGGAAAGACACCTTTGACAGCCTGACCAACACCTACACATCCCCCGGTATTTATATGGTTTACCTTACGGTGCAAAATGATCCCCAGCGACAGGATAGCCTGCAGGTTACCGTGCTGCAATCGGAGATACCCGTTTTTGAACTAAAAGACTGCGAAGGGAATGGGATGCTTGTACAGATACAGGACACTTTCTATGATTCGTATATTATTGACTATGGTGATGGTACGGTAGTAACTGTGGTAAGCGACGAACCGGACCCGATACATACCTATCCGGATTCGCAAACGTATAATGTTACACTTACAGGCAGGCTTGTCAATGCGCCTAATAATTGCGGCTCTTTCTCTCAGAGTTATACACCCCAGCCGGTAATTTTTCCTCCTTTTATAAGCAATGTCAACATTGACAGTCTCAACCAGATCAACCTCAGCTTCAATTTACCACAGAATGTAAATTACCGCCTGGAGATATCGCAGGACAATGACCAGCTTTTTCAGTTTTTCAAAGATCTCAATATGAGTGAAACGATGCTTACAATTCCTGACTTTTCTCCGGATATGAGGAAATATTGTTTCAGAATTTCGGCACTTAATCCCTGTGGTGGCCAACGTGTATTTTCAAATGTAGTATGCACCATATCGCTTAATCTATTGCTATCCAATAATGAAATAAATCTTTCCTGGCAAAATGTAGAGGTGGGAACCGAGACTGAGTACCGTGTAAGTCGAAACACAATAAGCGATTTTATCACCTTACCTTCGGGCACACTGAGTTTCGATGACCGGCAGGTAATATGCAAAACGGAATATTGTTATACTGTAACAACCCTTTATTCGGATGGCGCCGAAAGTTTATCGCAATCCCGGTGCGGTGAAGCATTCTCTACTGATGTACCTCCGGTAATTGAAAACCTCGCCGTGGACATTCTGGCTGACGGAGTAAAACTGGACTGGGAAGTGACCAGTGAGATGGTTGAAAGTTATGTAAAACAGTATAGCACGGGAAATAAATTACTCGCCCGCGATACCTCGGAATTTTCAACCTCCTTTCTGATTACTGACCTGAAATTATACCCGCAAACGTGTTACACGCATAGTTATCTGGACATTTGTGGAAACACATCTCCTGAAACCGGAAAAATTTGCAGTATTTTTTTACAAACCGGCAGCAATCCCGGGGGTGCAGTATTTTTACAATGGTCGGCGTTTTCCGGATTAAAAGACAGCATTGGCGATTATACGGTTTTAAAATTTGACCAGAACGATGTATTGCTCGAATCTACTCCGCTGGGCCAGGCGTTTCAGTACACCGATGAAGTTGATGGTACAAACGATCAGATCGTAAAATACATAATTGAAGCAACTCCTGTCAATAACAAGTTTCAGCCTGTTCACTCCAACAAAGTAGAAACTGCCCGGCAGCCCCTTCTCATTTTTCCGGGAGCTTTTACACCTAACGGCGATGGGTTGAATGATTTTTATAAACCTGAATATCTTTTCATCAAATCGTATTCGCTCGAAATATACAACCGCTGGGGAGAACTACTGTTTTCAACGCATGATATTGACAGAGGCTGGGACGGTACCTTTAAGGGAGAGATGGTGCCTCCTGACAGCTATACCTTCATTTCGAATACTGAAGATTTCAGAGGATTAAAAATTTCAAGGTCAGGTATATTAGTTTTGCTTAATAACTAACCAATCATTATTACATTTACCATACATTTTTAAAATCTGATAATATGTTCGATATGATGCAATTGCTTGGCAAAATGAAAGAAGTTCAGGCTAAGCTTAAAGAAGCCCAGGAAAACCTGGCAAACATAACAGAAACAGCTGAAGCCGGAGCCGGAATGGTAAAAGCAACTGTAAATGGCAAAAAACAGGTAATTAAACTTGAAATTGATAATGACATCATCAATGTGGACGACAAAGAGATGATGCAGGACCTGATAATTGCCGCTATCAATAAAGCCCTTCAGGATGTGGAAGTGCTTGCAAGAGAAGAAATAAAAAAGAACACTTCAGGTATTTTACCCAACATCCCAGGTCTCGACCTGAGCAACATTATGTAATGACCCGGGCTGCAATTGTCATCCTCAATTATAATGGAAGGAATTACCTCAAGAAATTTCTGCCTTCGGTTGTAAAGTACACCTCCGGACATCCGGTATATGTGATTGACAACGATTCGACTGATGATTCCGTGACATTTGTAAAATCGAATTACCCTTCCATTCACTTGCTTCAGCTTAGTGAAAACAAAGGATTTGCGAGTGGGTATAACGAAGCACTGAAGCAAATCACGGCCGATATTTATGTGTTGGTAAATACCGATATTGAAGTTACCAGTGGCTGGCTGGAACCTATCCTGCAGCAGATGGAAGACGACCCCGATATTGCAGCATGCCAGCCCAAATTGCTTTCGTACAACAACAAAAATGCATTTGAATATGCAGGGGCTGCCGGAGGATTTATCGACTTTCTCGGTTTTCCTTTTTGCCGGGGCCGCCTTTTTCAGGAGATGGAAGAGGATCATGGCCAATATAATGACATCGTACAGATATTCTGGGCATCCGGAGCATGCCTTTTTATACGTAGCGAAATTTTTCACAGGTTAGGAGGCTTCGATATCGATTTTTTTGCACATATGGAGGAGATTGACCTTTGCTGGCGTATTCAAAATGCAGGATATAAAGTATATTATAATGGAAATAGTCAGGTATATCATGTTGGCGGAGGCACCCTGGCGAAAGCTAATCCACATAAAACGTATCTGAACTTCCGAAATGGACTTAGTATGTTCGTTAAAAATGAAGTTCAGGGTAAACTCTGGTGGAAACTTCCCCTCAGGTCTTGTTTTGATTTTATTGCATTTCTCAAATTTTCGGTTTTTGATACCTTGCCGGACGGATTTGCGGTGTTGAAAGCGCACTTTTTTTTCTGGATAAGGTTGTCACAAACGTTAAAAAAAAGAGAAAATGCTAAAAAACACTGGCTAAAACCTCCTGTCCGGATTGCATTTATTTACAACAAAAGCATTGTACTTGAATATTTTTTGAGGAGGAAGAAAAAATTTAAAGAGTTGCATCCGCAATTTCTGAAAATAATTCACTCCGGAAACAAAATTCAATAATCCCAGATTGTTCTTCTGTGATTCCGTAGTTGCTTGCGGATATTCATGATTAATGCAAGCGTAAGATAAATAATAACAGGTGACCCGAAGGTCAGAAATGAAGCGTAAATAAAGAACAGCCTGATACTTGAAGTAGCCACTCCAAATTTTTCTCCCAGCCTTGTGCAAACACCAAAAGCCTGCGCTTCAAAAAAACTCTGTATTTTCCTCATAATTAACATGTAAGACAAATATAGTAACCATTAATATGCAGAATGCTATTTGGTGTAAATATTTTTTAGTAAAATTGCATTAGATATAATATAGCAATATTTTCGCACTTAATTCTGAATAGTTTATTAACTAAAGAAACCGATGAAAAAACTCGTTTATTTAACATTCTTGTTAGCAGTATTAACACTATCCAGTTGTTCGCTCAACAAGATGATCCAGATGGCTAAAGATCAACAATTGACTGTTAATCCAAACCCTTTAGAAGTACATGCCGATTCAGTATCTTTTGATATTTCTGCTACACTTCCCGTGAAGATGCTTCAAAAAGGGAAAGTTTACAGCTTAAACACCTTTTATACCTATGGTGGCAGCGAAATGTCGCTGGGTACTGTGGAGTTTAAAGCAGAAAACTATCCGGATGCCGCAACCACACAACCTGTAGCCACTCAAAACTTTTCATTTCCTTACGATGAATCACTCAACAGGGGAAATATAGAAATCCAGGGAGTGGCACTGGATCCTAAAAATGGGAAAACAAAATCCACAGAGCGGTTTGCAATTGCATCGGGGCTTATTACCACAAGCACCCTGGTTGAGGCCGTTTACTACCCTGCATACGCAGATCATGGGTATAATAACCAGGAAGAACTCATACCTGCAAATGTCAATTTCTACTTCGAACAGGGAAAATCTAATTTGAGATACTCTGAGCGAAGAAGCGACAGGGGTAAGTATTTTGAGGCATTTATTGCCGAGAAAAATGTGACCCGCACCGTAACCATCACAGGTACGCACTCACCTGAAGGACCGGAAAGAATCAACAGTAAGCTTTCTGAAAGCCGGGCTAAGGTAATCGAGAACTACTATAAAAGAATGATGGATAAATACGATTACACTGATGCTGCCGGGGAAATCCGTTTTATCCTTAAGCCTGTGATTGAAGACTGGACTGAATTTAAAGCTGCTCTCGCCGATTATGATGGCATTTCTTCTGAAGGTAAATCAGAAATGTTATCAATTGTAAACGGTCCGGGAAGTTTCGAAGACAAAGAAGACCGGTTACAGAAAGTAAACGGATATAAAAAGGTATTCAAAGATATTTATCCTCCGTTAAGATCAGCAAAAACCGAAATTCTCAGGGTTAAAGAAAAGATAACGGACGCTGAAATTTCTGTTCTCGCCAAAGGGATCACCAAAAATGAAGTCAGTGCCGATACCTTGTCAATTGAAGAATTGATGTATGCGGCGTCACTTACACCTTCACTGGAAGAAAAAGAAGCAATATACAAAGCGGCCATTAAAAAGGAAGATTCCTGGAACGCACATAATAATCTTGGTGCGGTATATATTGCCAACGCAATGGAAAACCCTTCCGAAGCAGCCAACTATGCACAGCAAGCCGAAACACAGTTTGATATTGCAAACAACAAGAAAGCAAGCGCAGAAGCTTTTGTAAATCTTGGAAGCGTGTACTTATTTCAAGGAAACAAAGCAAAAGCAAGAGAATCGTTGGGCAAAGCAAGTACTATGTCAGGTAATAACGAACTCACTGCTGGAATGAATGGTGTTGCCGGATCGGTTAATATCATGCTTGCCTATTATGACAATGCTGTAAAGGAATTGTCAGGTTCAGAAGAAACCTCGGTTAATATGTTTAACAAAGGACTTGCTTACATCCTCACCAAGGACTATCAGAATGCAGTTACTGCATTTGGGGAAGCAACTGACCTTGATGACGGGAATGCCAAAGCATATTACGGAATGGCCGTTGCCTATGCCAGAATGAACAACGGTTCAAAAGCTTCTGAAATGTTGAAGAAAGCAGTTGATAACGATGCTTCCTTAAAAGAAAGAGCAGCTACTGATCTTGAATTTGTCAATTTTGCAGGTTCTGCAGAATTTGTAGATGCATTGAAATAAAGCATATAAATAAATCATTAAAAACCCTGGAGAAAATACTTCAGGGTTTTTTTATGGCTCTTCCTGATTATTTAAGCAAATCCGGCATTGTAGAATACCAGCAGGTATATCTTTACCATTTGAATACATTTTTTTATTACTACCGATTATCTATTTTTGCTGATCGTATTTAAACCAGGTCATCCGGCATAGCATAAATGAGAGAAATACAATTCAGAGAAGCCTTGCGTGAAGCAATGAGCGAAGAGATGAGGAGAGATAAAAATGTATTCCTCATGGGCGAAGAAGTTGCAGAGTATAACGGTGCCTATAAAGTAAGCCAGGGAATGTTGGATGAATTCGGACCTGACAGGGTCATCGACACCCCGATCACCGAACTTGGTTTTACCGGCCTTGGAATCGGCGCGGCCATGAACGGACTGAGGCCCATTATCGAATTTATGACTTTTAATTTTTCGTTGGTTGCAATCGACCAGATCATCAACTCTGCTGCCAAAATGCTCACGATGAGTGGAGGGCAATACAACATACCCATCGTATTCCGGGGAGCAACCGGAAACGCAGGACAACTTGGCGCCCAACATTCTCAGAATTTTGAAAGCTGGTATGCCAACACACCCGGGCTCAAAGTGGTGGTTCCCTCTAATCCGTATGACGCCAAAGGGCTACTCAAAACAGCTATCCGTGATGATGATCCGGTTATATTTATGGAATCGGAGCTGATGTACGGTGATAAAATGGAAGTTCCTGAAGGGGAATACCTGATACCAATATCACAGGCAGATGTAAAAAAAGAGGGAACTGATGTAACCATCGTTTCTTTTGGTAAAATGATGAAAGTTTCCCTTGCTGCCGCTGATGCATTGCAAAAGGAAAACATTTCTGCAGAGGTTATCGACCTGAGAACAGTAAGACCTATCGATTATGAATCAGTTGTACAGTCCGTCAAAAAAACAAACCGGCTGGTGATCGTTGAAGAAGCCTGGCCGTTGTCTTCTATATCGACAGAAATTGCTTACCACATTCAAAAACACGCATTTGACTACCTCGATGCCCCGGTACAACGTGTTGCCAGTATGGATGTGCCCCTGCCCTATGCGCCTACCATTATCGAAGCCATTTTACCAAATGTGAAAAGGACATTGGAAGCCGTGAATGCCGTCATGTACAGGTAGGCTTCTGTCCGGGTTTTTGTAATTCACTTTCAACCCATACACAGATTATACCGCCGCAAAACGTTAATTTTATATTGGATTATCCGGATCATCCGCTAATATTTGCATTTAATGCTGCTATTGGCAGTAGAATAATATGTTGGGCGGCTTGATGCCACGGAGAGCCGGTGTTTCGCCACCCGTAGACGTAAACCGGTGATAATCGATTGTTGAGAAAGGAGAGACCGAGATGGAAACGAAGAATCAAAGCCAAAACGCGGGAAAAGTCTATCTTTGCCCCATGCATCCGGAAGTTCGTCAGCCGAACCCCGGAAAGTGCCCAGAGTGCCACATGTATTTGGTGCTAGAAGGCACTAGGTTCGGCATGCTTCGATCCATAGTAGAGACCATAGTAAAGAGCCCTTTGAAGCTTTTCATCATGGCGGCCGTTATGGTGGCGATCATAGTGGCGATCATGATCATGATGCGCTGATCGAGAGATTTCAAACCGCATTGCTCGGGATGAGACGCATCAGTGAATGAATTTTGGCTGTAATAGCCGCGTTCCTGTGTATCGGCGCGTAGTGCAGCCGTCTACCGATGTATTGTTGCATACCAATGGCCATTTATTGAACAGGCAAAAAGCCACCCAACAACGGCTTGCACACGACTGCCTACTGCTCGGTTTTTCAAAGGTTATGCGCCTGCATAGGCATTTGTAGATGGCAGGAATCTTGCTGGCCCGGCAGCGGGTGAAGCCGGGCGTTAGTTTTTCATAAAATTCATGCCGGCAAGGCTTCTTTTGGTGTTACCCATCTGGTTCATGGTTTTCATCATCTTGCGCATCTCGCCAAACTGTTTTATAAGCTTATTCACTTGCTGAATCGATGTTCCGCTGCCGATAGCAATTCGTTTTTTGCGGCTACCATTGAGCGAATCGGGATTAGCTCTTTCGTAAGGCGTCATTGACCGGATGATCGCTTCAATGGGTTTAAATGCTTCGTCATCCACTTCCATGTCTTTAAGCGTTTTTCCCATCCCTGGGATCATCCCAATCAGGTCCTTCAGGCTACCCATTTTCTTTATCTGTTGGAGTTGCAAAAGAAAATCCTCGTAGTTAAACTGGTTCTTCCTGATCTTTTTAGTGAGCTTACGGGCTTCATCTTCATCGAAAGCATCCTGGGCTTTTTCAACCAATGATACGACGTCGCCCATACCCAGAATTCTTCCCGCCATCCGGTCAGGATGAAACACGTCCAGTGCATCCATTTTCTCACCAGTACTGACAAATTTAATGGGTTTGTCCACTATTGCCCGGATTGACAAAGCTGCCCCTCCCCTGGTATCTCCATCAAGCTTGGTAAGTACTACGCCGTCAAAATTAAGCTTTTCATTAAATGTTTTAGCTGTATTTACAGCATCCTGACCCGTCATAGCGTCCACTACAAACAGGGTTTCCGAAGGATCCAGTACCTCTTTAAGTGCGCTGATCTCCTTCATCATCGGCTCATCCACAGCCAGCCGGCCGGCTGTATCCACAATTACCACCTTAAACTGGTGTTTGCGGGCATGTAGTATGGCATTTTTTGCAATCTGAACAGGATCCCTGGTTTCGGTTTCCGTATAAACTTCGGCTCCAACCTGTTCACCCAGCACTTTTAATTGTTCAATAGCAGCAGGGCGGTAAATATCACAGGCAACGAGCAGGGTCTTCTTTCCTTCGCCAATTATTTTGTATGCAAGTTTTCCTGAAAAGGTGGTTTTACCCGAACCCTGAAGGCCAGAGATCAGAATTATAGAGAGATCATCCTTCAAACGCACCGGTTCGTGAATGCCACCCATCAACTGTGTCAGTTCTTCCTTTACGATCTTGGTAAGCAATTGTCCGGGTGACACCGCCAGTAAAACGTCCCTTCCTATGGCTTCTTTCCTGATCTTATCCGAAACATCTTTCGCTACTTTGTAATTTACGTCGGCATCGATCAGTGCACGCCGTATTTCCTTAACCGTTGTGGCCACGTTTAGTTCAGTTATTCTACCCTGGCCTTTGAGATTTTTGACCGCTTTATCAATCTTATAGCTGAGATTTTCGAACATCTGTATCTAAAATTTTTTGCAAAGTTAATAATATTTGCTTCTCTACTTTATCATAGTTTTGAACTTTGTCAAAGATTTTAAGGATATTGCCAACCCGATTGCAAACGAATAAATTTTTCCATGCATAACATAGATTTTAAAAAACAAATCCTGCCACATATTGTGGCTGTATTTATTTTTCTGATCATCACCGTCGGATATTTTAATCCCGTATTTTTTGAAAATAAAGAGATTTCACAGTACGACATACAGCAATGGGAAGGCGGCGCCAATGAACTGATTGATTTCAGGAACAAGACTGGTGAAGAAATGCTTTGGACCAATTCGATGTTCAGCGGCATGCCTGCCTATCTGATAGATGTAGTATGGAGTAATAAACCCATCGAATATCTCCATCGGATATATACGCTTGGCCTGCCACATCCGGTCCGGATGATATTTGCATCTTTTCTGTCATTTTATATCCTGCTGGTTGGCTTTGGCGTACGGCCTTACCTGGCTATCGGTATTTCCGTTGCATTCGGACTCTCTTCATTTATGTTGATTGGTATCGCTGCCGGCCACAATGCCCGGATTGGCTCTATCGCCTATATTCCCCTGGTAATAGCAGGTATCCATATTTCAATTACAAAATACAGGTGGGCAGGTTTTGGCATCACTGCCGCTGCCATGGCACTTCACCTGCGACTCAACCATTTGCAGATGACCTATTATATGCTTCTGATGGTGCTTGTTTACGGAATCGTAATGATGTACTTCAACTGGAAATCAGGTCATCTGAAAACTTATTTTATTAGTATCGGCATACTCGTTATTGCAACAATGATTGCAATCGGCAGCATGTTCGGCGAGTTATGGGCTACCTGGGAGTATGGCAAATACTCCATACGTGGTAAATCCGAACTGCCTTCCGGGATTGCTACGGGCTCCGTTGACGGGCTGAAGAAAGACTATGCTTTTCAATACAGTAATAGTGTTTTTGAACCTGTTACACTCCTCATTCCAAACTTTATGGGCGGCGCAAGCTCTAATTTTTTTGTGTCCGATCCGGATTCAAAAACGTATGCTGCACTCCGGCGTACTGGCGATCAGCAAACGGCCAATCTGCTAGCCAGGTCGTCAGGCAGTTATTGGGGAAAACAACCGTTGACAGCGCCGTATTACGCAGGGGCGATCATCGGGTTTTTCTTTATACTGGGGATAATTACAGCTGACCGGAAGTTGAAAATATGGCTGCTGATCACATTTTCACTTGGTGTAATGTTGTCATGGGGCAGTAATTTTCAAACTTTCAACTATTTTATGTTTGACTACTTTCCGGGTTACAACAAATTCAGATCTGTAACTTTTACGATTATCATGGCCATATTCAGCATGGGATTGTTGGGTGGCGTCGGTTTGGAAAAAATGTTCCGGTCGGGGTTTGGCATAAAAGTTCAAAAACAACTGTTAACGGCTTTTGCTATAGCTGCGGGAATATGTCTGCTGCTTATTGGCGCTGCAGTTATGATCAATATGCAGTCTCCGGCTGACAGCCAGTTGCCCGTTTGGTTTGTAAAGGCGCTCGAAGCCGATCGCGCGTCGCTGCTACGCGCCGATGCCTTCCGTTCAATGGTATTTATAATCATTGCCTTCGGAGTTGTCTGGTTTATGCTTAAAAAAAAGATAGGCATGCTTACAGGATCAGCGGTTTTAGTCTTGCTGATCACGGTGGATATGTGGTCGGCAGGCCGGAGATATCTGAAAGAAGATAATTTTGGCCGTAATCCAAAGCGGTTATTCTTTGCGGAAACAGAAGCAGACAAATACATCAAACAGGACCGTACGTTAAGCTATCGCGTTTACAACCTTCTGAGTCCATGGAATGAAGCCCGTACTTCGTACCACCACAAGTCATTGGGGGGATATCACGGAGCCAAAATGAGACGCTACCAGGACTTATATGAACATGTGCTTCAGCCCCAGACTCAATTACTTGTTTCAAAGTTGCAGGCCGGCATTTCCGACTTCAGCGATCTGAGCGTCATCAATATGCTCAATACCCGGTATTTTTATGCAGGAAATAAAAAAACCGACGTTTTCCGGAATCCTTCCGCAATTGGAAATGCCTGGTTTGTAAAAAACATAAAACCCGTGCAATCAGCCGATGAAGAGTTGGAATCCTTGCAAACGCTGGATCCCAGTTCCACAGCAGTTATTGATATCTCTTCGTTTCCGGTTCCGGAAAACAGTTTTGATGATTCCGGTACGATTGAACTTCTCTCCTACGCACCGAACCAACTTACGTATCAGTACCAGGCAAACGGGGAAGCACTGGCTGTTTTTTCAGAAATTTATTATCCGAAGGGATGGATCGCTATGATTGACGGAAAGGAGGCCGATATTATCAGGGCTAATTATGTATTGCGTGCACTGAAGCTACCTGCAGGCAATCATACTGTTACGTTTACTTTTAAACCCAAAGCATTTTATACAGGAAATAAGATTACAGCCGTATTCAGCATATTTGTTGTAATCGTATTACTCGGTTCGGTTGTTCTCAGCGTCCTGCAAAGACCACCCGCTACGAAATAAGTGAAGTGGGAACGAATCGCCGGCACGAAACTGAGGCTGACCGGGAGGCAGCTCCAAAAAGCCATCCGCCTGGAGCATATTGGCCAGATCACCTGATCCATGTCCGGCAACAGGCGCCGCTTCTATCTTCCCATGAGGGGTTACATGTATTTTTACCTGTAGAAAATACGTTAATTCGGGCTTAAACAGTATATCTTCGGTTAATCCGGCATAAAAACGTTTCGGGCTTACCGACAGGCATCTTTCAAACCACATTTTTACATAGCGCTGAAAACACATAAACGTTGATACAGGATTACCTGGGAGAGCAAAAACAGTATTATCCCCGGACCGCCCAAACCAAAACGGTTTTCCCGGACGCTGTTTTACCCCGTGAAAAAACTTTTTTATACCCAGCGCCTCCAGTACACCCGGCACATAATCCAGCTTCCCTTTTGAAACACCCCCGCTGAGGATCAATACAGGATATTCCTTCATAATGGATTGCAGGCTCTGAAAAAGTGCATCTTTACTATCCGGAAGATGAAATAACTCCGAAACAATGCCCAGCCCGGTCAGTTCAGTCTGGATGGAATACACATTGGATTTTCGTATCTGATGCGCTTCAGGAACCTCGTTTACCTCTACCAACTCATCCCCTGTTGAAATAATGGCAACGTGAGGGATATCATATACCAGAACTTCCCACATACCGGCCGAAGCCATCACCCCGATTTCAGGGGCGGCTATTATTGTTCCCTCCGGAATCAGTAATTCTCCCGCCTTCCGGTCTTCACCCATACGGTGTACATTTTGATAAGGTACCACCTGGCTGCTCTGTATGGAGGCAATTCTCTTCCCTTCCTTTTCCATGATTTCAATCTCCTCATACTGGATAACCGCATCGGTATTTTCAGGTAGAATTGCTCCGGTCATTATCTCAATGGCATTATCGTCACCTTGAAGCTTTGTGCGAATGCTGCCTGCTGGTTGGAGGCGCTCAATTTCGTAATTTCTGACTCCTTTTGTCCAGGAAGATGCTTTTATGGCAATACCGTCCATAGTAACCCGCTCATATGGTGGAAAATCACGGTCGGCATAGCTGTTTTCAGCCACCATTTTGGCGCTGCATTCAAGCAGAGGCACCTTCTTTTTTTGAAATTTTACAGCATTGTCTGCGATTATTCTTGTTGCCTCAGTAGTTGAAATCATTTACATCCAATTTTATTGTAATTTTAAGACTGAAAACAGTCAATTCCAATATCCGGTATATATGCCTGAAAAATTGACACATGTGGACCAGGAAGGGAACCCCCATATGGTGGATGTTTCAAAAAAAGTTGTTTCACAGCGAAAAGCTGTGGCACGATGCCGCATATGGCTTGGACCCAGGGTTTTAGCTCATCTTAATGATGGGGAAATAACCACAAAAAAAGGCCCTGTATTTCATACAGCTATCATCGCCGGTACGATGGGAGCCAAAAAAACTTCGGAGTTGATCCCTTTTTGCCACCCGGTAGGGCTTGACAACTGTAAGATAGAAATCCGGGTAAAAGACGAAGACGCAGTAGTAGTATGTACAGCAGTTGTTGAAGCTAAAACCGGAGTCGAAATGGAAGCGCTTACAGGAGCTTCAGTGGCCGCCCTCACCATTTACGACATGTGTAAGGCCTTATCGCATGATATTGTTATCAAAGAACTTAGGCTGATTGAAAAAACCGGTGGGAAAAGTGATTTTAGGTACAACGAGCATGCATAAAGCGCATAAGAAACATACAATGCTTATAAAACCGCACCTGGGCCGGTTTTCTGCCATAGAAGTGGCCATACTGGGAACACCGTGTGACAACATCCGGAAAATTGCATTTGATATTATTGAGTCACTGAGTAGTGCATATAAAATCGCGTATGTAGATGCAGATCATAAAGGTGCCGTTGAAGCGGAAAAGGGCGGGTTTGACCCCAAATCAGCCATTACGCACGGCGGAAGTATGCAATACACAGATAAAATCCATTTTAACCGGATAGATTGGAAAGGGGGACTAAATCCATTGCGGCAGAAAAAATACTTTCTTGATCAGGATCTTGTTATCATAAACGGGAACCATTTCGACAGCGACTTGCAAATAGCAGTGATTGATACCCGGAAGCCGCTGGAGAAAAAACTTCATAAGCTCACCCGGGTAGGTCTGATCCTCCTTACTGATGCAGAAACTGATATCCCTGAATATTTAAAAGCACATATACCTGAATGGAGCGAAATTCCTGTTTATCAGATTGGTGAACGGTCGAAAATTGAAGACTGGATAAAAAGCCTTTTAAAAAAAGGGATGCCCGGAGTAAGCGGGTTGGTACTGGCAGGTGGAAAAAGCACTCGTATGAACAGCGATAAGACCCGGTTTAATTACCATGGAAAACCCCAGCGGGAATTTATATGGGATTTGCTATCTGTTCATTGCGATAAGGTGTTTTTATCGTGCCGCGAAGACCAGACAGATGAAATTGATCCCTCATTAAATCCCTTGCCCGATACTTTTACCGGATTGGGACCATTTGGAGGAATTCTTTCTGCTTTCAGATCAAATCCAAATTCCGCATGGCTCACGGTAGCCAGTGATATGCCTCTTCTCGATGAAGATATGCTTCGTTTTCTGGTTGAAAACAGGGATCCTTCAAAAACGGCGACTGCTTTCTGGGATCCCAAACATGAATTTCCCGAGCCGCTGATTACCATCTGGGAGCCTCGTGCCTATCATGAATTGCTGTACTTTCTGGGTTTGGGATACTCCTGCCCACGTAAAGCGCTGATTAACAGTGATGTAAAGCTTCTGGAAGCCCCTGATAAGGACAAACTAATGAATGTGAACTATCCGGAAGAATATGAAGCCATACTGAAAGTTATTGGTGAAGACAGAAAGGAAAACGTATCTTCCCATTGATTGCGGATTGCATGATTGGCTGGAATCGTATGCGGTACGAAAATAGACATGTACGCATACCATCCTGAATGGAGACAGGGATTGCAATTTGACCGGATAGATTAAAAATATTTTTTTAAAAGACGTCGCTGAATTTCTGCGTATTGATACGGGAGAAGTTGTAAGGCAGGACCGGATCATATAGATTTCCATCGCTGACAGGTCCTGTAGTCTTTTTGGTTCAGTGCGATTTAGATCAGTGAGTTGGGTGATCCTACGACCAGGTTTAGGTGTAAAACCAGGTGTTATTCCCGTTTGTACACCACCTTTCCATCCACAATCGTATAAACCGCCCGGGCATTAAGCCAATCCGACGGCTCGGTGCTGAAAAGGTCTGTATCAAGTACAACAAGATCCGCCAGCTTGCCGGGTTCCAGCGTCCCCTTGATGTGGTCTTCAAAAGCGCCAAACGAACTGCCCCAGGTATAAGCTCTCAGCGCTTCCTCCAGGCCGATGCGTTGCAAAGGAAACCATCCTTCATCCGGCTTGCCGTTTACCGTTTGTCTGGTTACAGCGGCATACAACCCATACAAGGGATTGACCGGATAGTAGGAAGCATTGGTACCCGGCCAGTCTGAACCAAACGACAGGATGCAACCATTGTCATGTAATGTTCTGAAGGCATAAGCGCCTTCGCTCCTTTCATAGCCTATACGTTCCTGCATCCAACGCATGTCGTCTATTACATGGTAGGGTTGCACTTCCGCCACAATGTTTTTCCCCTGAAAACGCGCAAAGTCTTCGGGTCGTAATACCTGGGCATGTACCAGCCTGAACCGCCGGTCGCGCGGACCATTCACTATTGCCATCGAATCCAGAATATCAAGGAGAATGGTATTGGCTTCATCACCGATAGCATGGATCCGCATTTGGATGTTTTCCGCATCAGCCTTAAAGATCATCTCCTTAAATGAAGGCATATCTTTAGAAAATTCACGCCAGCCCCCACGCCACAACCTGTTTTCCACATCATTATCACTATATGGCTCGAAGAAACGAGCCGTCCTGCCACCCATAATACCATCGATGTGCGTCTTGAGGGTGCCGTAGCTTATCCAGGCATCACCGGCAGGATGCGGCCTTTCAGGATCGGAATAATCTATAACCCACCCATTCTCAATCATCATTTTATAATCGCCGAGCCTCGAGGGACTGAAATTGATCCTGCAGGTAAGTTCGCCGGACTTACGAAGCGCTTCATATACCTCGAGCTGATCGGGAGGCGACATGTCCTGCACCGTGGTAACACCCCACATACGACATTCTTCCAATGCCCTGCGGGCTTCGGCCAGTTTCCGTTCAACGGATTTATCAGGGATGCTTTCCAGCGACTCTTTTAACAGCCGCCCTGTAAAATACCTGATTCCGAATCAATGCCCAGATAGTCAAGCGCCAGTGCATTGGCCAGTCCCATTTTTCTATCGTAACGCACAACTAAAACAGGATAATCCGTGGTAATGCTGTCGATCAGGCTTCTTGATGGTATCCATGTTTCTTTCCGTGTATCTCCCCCTACAGATCCTAGCCCCCAGGCTTCATAAGCGCCCCATGATCCACTTGTAATCCAGCTGTTTTTTGGCAGGCGTTGGGTTGTTTCTTTTACCTTTTGGATGAAAAGTGCATCATTATTTACATCCAAAAGGTTGATACCCAGAAGAAGCTGACCGGCAGATGCAAAATGAACGTGAGAATCGTTGAATCCGGGAAGGGTAAGACGACCCTCGAGATCAATAATCTCTTTTGATGCAGGTGCAGTACCACCATTACCCAAATCAGCTATTTTACCATTTTTAATGGAAATCCAATTAACCCAGGGGTTGGAAGGATCACCCGTCCAGATCTTTCCGTTTTTCAGCAGTAAATCGGCTTCTTCCATTGTTTCCGTAGGGTTGCAACTCACCGAAAGACCGACGGCCAATACACCGAATATGATTTTTAAGATTTTCATAGCAGAAATATTTTACAGGATCTACTTCATGTATTGCTCTAAAATTTACGCATCCTTTTTCTGAAAGCTATACTTTCGGAAATAAAACCTGAATATTTTAGATAATCCGACCTGAATATCTGTATATATTTGCAAAAGAAAAAATATAAAACCAGGCAATTCAGTGGCAAAAAATAACAGAATACGGGTAACCAAAGAATTTACGCTTGATATGGCGCATGCACTGGATCATTATGATGGAAAGTGCCGCCACATTCACGGACATACGTTTCAGTTGTCCATAACCGTGATAGGCCATCCTGAAGCTGGGACTGACAACCCGAAAAGCGGCATGGTCATGGACTTTTCGATCCTCAAAAACATTATTCAGAAAGAAATAATTACAACATTCGACCATTCATTGGTAATTCATAAAGATTCGCCTTACAAAATAATTGCATCAGAAATCAGTCATGAAAGGATAATTCCGGTACCCTACAGTCCTACCTGCGAAAACATTCTTCTTGATTTTGTGAACCGCGTTTCACCGCTGCTGCCAGAATATATTAAACTTCACAGTATGAAACTTCGCGAAACTCCAACCAGTTATGCCGAATGGTATGCCAACGACCAGTTGCAAACCGCTGCTGTGCCCGGGGTAATGGACCAATATTCCAATTAACATGCATTTTCAAAACAGATAAAACCCAGACACTGTGAGGCATTGGTAATTCAGGCAGGGAATTATTCCAAGAGCTAATAACCCCGAAAAGAAATCCGGAATGATCAGTACAGTAGCACCTATTGTTAAAAGGATAAAGAAAAACGGTCGATAAAAGCTGGAAATAAATGTTTAGCTACTACATTACAAGCTTCCTTCTGATAGATGAAATTGCTCAGGAAAGATATTGTACAACCATGTAGCATACTTGCACAAGATACATCATCAGTATAACGTATCCTGCTAATCTGTATAAACGCTCTTTCATCATAACCTGTATATGCCAAATTATGTGCCAATGACAAAAAAGGCTGTTTTCAGGCACTATAGATTCTTTTTAGAACCCTAGAGTTTCCCATTATAGGAATTTGGTCGTCTTTGTGGGAAATATTTTTTACAAAAGTTGCGGTGAAATAATACTTGTATGAATTTCCTTAAAAGTTATTGATTGACTGTCAAAACATTTACTGAAACAGATTTCTTGATTACATTTGCAACCCTTACTGATTACCGGTATCTATGCGCACGTGGTGGAACTGGTAGACACGCCAGCTTGAGGGGCTGGTGCTCTCACGGGCGTGGAGGTTCGATTCCTCTCGTGCGCACTATATATCCTTATAAATAACTGATTTATAGGGATTTTTTATTTTCAGGTGCCTGTGGAGGTACCTGTAAGATTCGAAAATTTGATGTTTTAGATTTTTATAATTCAAATTTTCCGATTTTCCCCCTGTCCAACTCCAATAACATTTACTTCATTTTACTTGTAGATCTTTCTTATAGAATTCAGGAAAAAGTGCCAGTCCTATTGATGGTGTAAAAGGTTCTTTGGATCTTTCTTTGTATAGTTTATTTAACATGATTGTAGTGGGATTCGGTTATGTCTTAAATAAGTAGTTCTCCAATTCTAATGATTTAATTCTTTCTAAAAAATGACATTTCTTATATAGGAAGAATCAAAGCGCTGCATATTAAGGATGAAGTATAAGACTGATGTAAATGCCGATCGGCTCAATGAAAAACGGTACTATTCGATCTAAGAATCCAAATCCAGTATATCCATCTGCGTGGCCACTATTTCCTGAAGCTTTTCAAGGTCATTAATTATGATTTGTTTGCCATTGGTGGAAATGATCCTTCTCTTTTTAAGTGCGGTTATCTCCCTGCTTACTTGTTCCATGTTTACTGCTGCCATTTCAGCAATCTCTTGCCTACTTATCGCTGCTGCGATATTTCTCTTGGAGTCAAGGCCGAAAATCTCAACGAGGTGGAGAAGAGTTTCTACGATTTTTAATTTGACGGGCATCTGACCCAAACACTTTATTTGTTTTCCCGATTTCCGTAATTCTGAAGCATAATACTTCATTAATTGAAATGTGAACTCAGGATTGGCCAAACATACATCGTGTAAAAGATCGTTATTTATAAAACAGATAACTGAATCCTCCAGGGATACAGCACTATTTTCATAAATGTCTTCCTTATCGCCCCACCGTCCCAGTACATGTCCATCCGTAGCAAGTCGTACGATCTGTTCCTTACTTCCGGAAACATTGCTTATGATCTTAACTTTCCCCTCGGTCACGAGATGTAAACCAAATACGAGTGCTCCTTCATAAAAGATGTATTGGCCCTTGCGATACAAAAGTTGGTTCTTACCTGCATCAACTTTTGATATCCATTCCGGGGAACAGAATTTACCTACCAGGCAATGTTTACAATTTGCGCAGCTTTTTTGTTGATTAATTACCATAACCGTATCGGTTCATAATTTACAAAATAAGAATCAGGGGTGCAACCTGTAAAGACTCACATCAACATAAAATGTAAAATATATCAGTACTTACCCTGGGTTGTCTCATATCCGAAAGCTTTTCATCAAAACGTTCATCCTTCCCATTTCGATTAACATTAAATATATTGCCAAATAAAATATAATTTAATGATATAAATCATGTTTTTATTTGATATATGTCAATATAAAACTTGTTAAAACTCCTGATATTTGTAATTGATAATAAGTGATGAAAATGGGAAAGAAAATAAAAACAATTATTAACTAAAATAATAAAGCTATGAAAACCTTTAATAAATTTTTGACAATCATACTTGCAGGGCTGATAAGCCTTCCGGTATGGGGACAGCAAAGTGACTTGCCGTATTTTCGATATCCCGACCAAAGGGGTGTTAATGTATTTGAAACAAGTAAACTGGATACGATCGGATTCGACGAATTGAAAGTTCGATTGGGTGGTGCATTTGCCATTCAGTTTCAATCACTGAATCATTCAAACAAATCGACATTCCTCGACGACGGGGAAGGTAATAATATGAATGAACTGGTTGAAATTGGACAGAATTTTAATCTTCCTACAGCAAACCTTGATATTGATGTACAGCTGACAAGGGGAGTTAGAATGAATCTTCGCACCTACCTGTCTTCCAGGCACCATACAGAAGTATGGGTGAAGGATGGGTACATCCAAATTGACCGGTTGGATTTTATAAAAGATGGTTTTGCAGGTGGTCTTATGGATATCGCCACATTCAAGGTAGGGCATATGGAGATCAACTATGGTGATGCCCATTTCAGAAGATCTGACAATGCAAAGGCTATATACAACCCATTCGTTGGAAACTATATTTTGGATGCATTTACTACCGAGGTGGCTGGAGAATTCTATTTGCAAAAAAATGGAATAATAACCATGCTGGGGATATCTAATGGAAAACTTAATCAAGGAGTAACCAATCCCGGATCCACAACCGCAGCTTTTTATGGAAAAATCGGTTATGATAAGCAATTAAATAATGATCTACGTGTAAGACTCACAGGATCTGCATACTACCAGAACAAAGCTTCCAGGATTTATTTGTATAGTGGTGACAGGGCCGGGTCTCGATATTACACCGTAATGCAGAGTGTAACGGACCAGAGGGACAACTTTACATCAGGCAGGTGGAATCCAAATTATGGAGATAAAATCACAGCAGTAATGATCAATCCTTTCGTCAAATGGAATGGATGGGAATTTTTCGGAATCTTTGAAAAATCTACTGGTGGAGATTACAAAGGGTCTGATGAAAACAGATCATGGAATCAATTTGCAGCCGATTTAATATACCGGTTCGGACCCAATGAAAATGTTTACGCTGGAGCCCGGTACAACACTGCAAGTGGCAAGTTATCCAACAGCGATCCCAATGAAGTAACCATCAAAAGAACACAAGTGGGATTTGGTTGGTTTATGACTCGCAATATTTTAACAAAAATTGAGTATGTAAATCAGACCTACAATGGCTATGCCGCGGACAGTAAATATCAAAACGGCAGGTTCAACGGGATCATGGTAGAAGCTGCTATCTCATTCTAACAAAACCATTAATCAATCGAGGGGACTGGCAACGGGCAGTCCCCTTATTAACTTCTTTAGTGATGAAAATTCTGCTAAGTACCCTTCTTCTGAGTCTGCTAGCCTTCACACCGGCAAAGAGAAATAATTACACCGATCTGTCCCTTGTATTCAGCAGTTCGATAAATATCACCGGGAAATCCAACGTACGCGCATTCAGCTGCAAAACTTCTACAATTTATGAACACGATACCCTTGATGTAAGGTACATGAATGAGGATAACATTTACAGGTTTGAAAATGTTGTCATTATAATTGATCTCAATGGATTTGATTGCGGCAATCCATTCTTGGATAAGGATTTTGCAAAATTACTGCAAAAGGATAAATACCCAACTCTCAAAATATATCTTAAGCAGATAACACTGAATGAAACGATGGCTGGAATCAATCTTCCAGGTATAGCTGACTTTGAAATTGAAATTGCGGGTATCATTAAACATTATGACACGAAGTTCAATTCATCCATCTCAAATGGCACAGGACTTGTAGAAGGTGAACTGGAACTCAGTATTTCAGATTTTAATCTTACTCCTCCCAAAAAACTCCTGGGCCTGATCAAAGTTTCCGAGGAAATCCTAATTGAATTCCGCTATCTCATACATAATACGAGTACATTAAATGATTTAACATCTAAATAAAATAGTCATGAAATTTTTTATCGTCATCATCATATTTCAATTCTTAGGCTTGAATACTCAAACTGTTTTCAATGTAATACAAGACAGAGCTACTATGACGATTTCGGGTACTTCATCATTACATGACTGGGAATCAACGATAGAGGACTTTAAATATACTGCGTCAATAACGGTTGAAGGAAACACTTTATTGGAAATCAACCAATTGGACTTTAAAGTTACAGTGAAATCAATTAAAAGCGGTAAAAGTATGATGGATAAAAAAACGTATAAGGCATTAAGGGAGCCTAATCATCCCACGATTTCTTATAACTTAATTTCCGCAATTTCGCAAAGTGGCAATACTGTTACAAGCACAGGTGAATTAATAATTGCCGGCAAGAAAAAGATGGTTACTATGGATGTCAACTATGAAATTTATTCAAATATCATTGTATTCCACGGTGAACTCACTTTAAAAATGTCTGACTACGAAATCTCACCACCTACCGCATTGATGGGAACAATCAAAACCGGGGACGAAGTGACAATCAGATTTTCAGTCCCATATCTAAAGTAAAGACTAGAATCAAGCCCAATCTCTGCAAAACGAACATAAACTGCTTCAATAAACTAACTGGCAACATCCCAAATCTTTTTGGATGATGTCAACTGTTTAAACGAGGAAAGAAATTTTTCATTTTTTCATATAGTTTGGTTATTTCTTCATTAATGTTATAATAAATTTCAACTTTTTTTCTTTTCCTGCCGACCCTCCCTAAATAATTTATCCATATAATGAGGATAACAAGTGTACCAACTATCAGCACGTAACGCATCCATGGAAATGAGTCAAACCGATGTCGGATTGTTGAAGAGACAAGAACATTGCTTATTGATCCCATATCCTGTCTGATATATCCATTAACAAAAGACTCAATTTTAACTAGTTTCCAATCATCTTGTTTATCAATAATCTCAAACCAAGCCCCGGTAGCCGCTTTGTGAATTATCTCTGAACTTGTATTTGGTTTTGCTCGGATGTTAACAATCCAAGTGACCTTGGTTCATCGGTATTCTGTATATAAAGAATAATAAACCCTTGAGGTTATCTGCTTGGTAATGGTTCCCATAACGAGTCAACAAAGTACTTTTTATCATCATAATAATTCGCTGCAATCCGGAAACCTGACCAACGGGCCAGATCAGCAATATCATCCATGTCGTACTTTTGGGATATTTCCATAAATATCTTCTCTCCGGCTACGAATTTGAATTTTCGCTTAAGTTTTCCGATATAAACCGTCTGGTCAGTGGTACTTACCAGATAACTCTTTGCCGCGCCCGTATCCGGATTATAGGTGGGTATATGTTCAAAATTTTCAATTATAAATTCACCTTCGAGTTCAGTGTTAATCCTTTTGAGCAGGTTCATGTTGAATGCGCGTGTGATTCCTTTGGAGTCGTTATACGCTTTCCTGATCACTTCCGGATCTTTTTTTAAGTCGAATCCAATCAGGATTTTATCATTTACACTTATACAATCGCGCATTTCTGTCAAAAAATCTCTGGCTTTCAGCGGACTGAAATTGCCGATATTAGACCCGAGAAACAATATGGCTTTAGGAATCGCGCCATTCAATGTCCTGAGCCCCTGAAAATAATCCCCGTTGATTGCCTGGCCCTGTAAATCAGGATAGGTCCGGTTGAGATCGCACATCAGGTTATCCAGCGCATGTATGGAAATATCAATCGGCAGGTAACTGAAGTCGGCCCTGGCGGTTATAAAATGGCTGATCAGGATTTTTGTTTTCATCCCGTCGCCCGCCCCAAATTCCACCAATTGAAACGGCATCCTGTGATTGCTGAATTTCTCCAGCAGGTTATCTTTGTGCGATTCAAGTATCTCAAATTCGCATTTTGTGAGATAGTATTCGTCCAGTTCCATAATCTGCTGAAACAGCTTATCTCCTGCTTCATCATAAAAGTATTTCGATGAAAGAAACTTCTTTTCTGATGACAATCCCGTCATTACATCGAGTGCAAAATTCATGATCGTATGACCCGGACGTTGGATCTTATAAATATTTCAATCTGGTAAACAGGGCAATTCACAGGTAATGCGTAAGGTTTATATGAATGTGTCAGATTAGGTTATAAATAATTTGTTCAACTAAAATGATTTGAAATAAGTTCCGGATGTATATCAGGATTATCGTGTAATTAAAGATTTTCTGCCAGCCGGATTCCGGTAAACTGCCAGCGTAAATGAGGATGAAAGAAATTCCTGTAGGTAAGCCGGATATGATCTTTTGAAGTGGCACAGGAACCACCACGCAGCACCATCTGGTTTATCATAAACTTCCCGTTGTATTCACCCACGGCGCCTTCTGCCTTGCTATAAAAAGGATACGGAAGATATGCGCTGTTGGTCCACTCCCAGGTTTCTCCCAGCAACTGATTTGAGCTTCCTGATCTTGCCTCCGGATGAAATACCCGGTTGTCAACAAATCCGGCATCCGTTGCGGCTCCGGTGTATTTATTTGCGAGGGCTTCCCATTCAAATTCAGTAAGTAAACGCTTTCCTTTCCATTGGGCAAAAGCCTCCGCTTCAAACATACTGACGTGTGTTACAGGTTCATCAGGATCAACCACACGCAAACCGGAAAGTGTATAGTTGTGCCATTTACCTTCTATATTATGCCAGTACATCGGCGCTTTGGTTTCGAGTTGGTTTACCCAGTCCCAGGCTTCCAAAAACCACCACCTGAAGTCGTGGTAGCCTCCGTCCTGCATAAACCCGAGGTATTCACCATTGGTTACAAGCCTGTCCATAGCTTTGAATGCATGCAGATACACTTTATGTCTCCCCAACTCGTTATCATAACAAAAATCAGCTCCCCGGTGCCCGATGTCATAAATACCTTTTCCTATCTCCAAATAAGTAAATTCATTATTTGCATCTTGTTTATGGCTTCTGTTTTTTTCTAAATAGACCGGAAACAGGGGATTGTGCCCGAGTATATATTTCAAGTCAGTGATCAGAAGTTCCTGATGCTGTTGTTCATGGTTAAGCCCTAATTCAATTAACATACGTATGGCGTTATCCAATTTCTTCCCTGACAGAAACTCAAGCATATGGTCATCCACATATTTTCTGAACGCATATATTTCCTTAACCGTCGGGCGGGTAAGAAAACCCCGGTGTGGCCGGAGCACACGCTCACCTACGCTTTCATAGTAGCTGTTAAACAAATAGCCGTAGTTTTTATCAAACACCCGGTATTCATTTTTAAATTTTGTAAGCACCAGTTCTTCAAAAAACCAGGTTGTATGCGCCAGGTGCCATTTTGGTGGACTCACATCCACGACAGGCTGAACCACATAGTCTTCAATCCTCAGAGGTTTGCAAAGTTCTTCTGTAATTTTTCGGACGCGTTGAAATTTCGCAATGAGATTTTCAGATACTCCGGTTATCTGTTCCGTATCTTTTAATATAAGGTTCGAATCTGTTTCCATTGTTTAAATATAAAAATATGAATTAGATTAGGAAAAAAATGAATTGATAATCCTTTCTTTAAAAGTAAAATACTTTCCACACGCCCTGAAAACTGATCCATTTATTATACATAGCGTTAAATTATTTCATCTTTTTACGCTCTTAATCTTATTTGCATTCCAAAATGTTTACAGCCAGGAAAATGAAAAGCCGGAAACTCCGGACTCCACGCGTAGGGATGTAGCATTGGAAAAACCCGATTACAATGCTTTTGAAAGACTACCTTACGTTGGACTTATTCAGACAACCAGATTGGTTTGGTTTCAGAATTATGTTCTGCACCGATAATATCTCTGTATAGTTCAGGTTTCCTGGCATTTTTATATCTCCACCCTCCCGCAAGTGTCAGTTTATCGGATGTAACAGTGGCTACGGCTATTTCATTATCAAAACTCTTGATTTCCGTCAGCACTGTACCGAATGGATCCAAAATCATGGAATTACCATTTTTAAGATGCTCCCCGTCGTATCCGACTGGATTTGTAAACACATAATAAACACCATTATCATACGCCCTGGCAGGAAGCCATCGCATCAACCAGCCTCGGCCTTTTGGCCCGTCGAACTCTCTTCTCAGCGGGCCAGGATCTACATGTCTTTTTTGCCAAAGTTTACCGTCAACATATCCGCTACCCGGCATCGGTGATGGTGTGCACATGGTTACGTGCGGCGCAAAAATAATTTCAGCCCCCAATATAGCCGTTGCCCTCACATTTTCTATCACATTATTATCATAGCATGTAAGTATCCCGCATTTCCACCCTTTAAGGTCAAATACTACATATTCTGTACCTGCTGATATGTATTGGCTGATGAACGGATGAATTTTTCGATATTTTGCAATCACACCTGAATTGTTTACGCATACATATGTGTTGTAAATTTTTCCATCCTCAATTTCAGCAAATCCTGCCAATATCGGAATGTCGTACTTTTTTGAGATTTTAATGAGTCTTTGGGTGCTGCTTCCGCCTGGCACACTTTCGGCTAAACGAGCCACTTCATCAAAATTCAGATTTTTAAAAAAAGTATAAGCGGTAACAGACATTTCATGAAAACTTATCACTTCCGCGCCGGCCTCTTTTGCAGTGGCTGTCAGTTTTTCAATAACTGCAAGATTATAAGCTTTATCTCCGTCTTTGGGTTCAAATTGAGCAACAGCAACTTTTAATTTTCTCATATTTACAGCTTATTTCTGATACCTGCCTAAATATAATTATCCAGTGGGATAAAATCAGCATGATTTCGCTATTAAATAGACCAGGGACTACAATGTGTAGTGAATTATTTGAAGAATGATTGCAAAACAATACCCTTCCGAAATGAGTTATTGGTGTCTCCATTTTATATTTGACAAAATAAATTATAGGACCCCAGGTTATTTTATTTTGGATCTTAATGAAAGCACTTTTCGCCTTCCTTATTTGTCTTTTCATAATTAGTGCAGGTATTGCACAAAATTCGGAAGAATACGTTCTTAAGATCACCAAATCAATCGATCAGATAGTAGTAAATGGAGTTCTTGATGAAGGATCATGGAAAGTTGCAGACATTGCGAAGGACTTTTTCCGGGTGTTACCCATGGATACGGGGTATGCAGAGACAAAAACGGAGGTTATGATGACTTACGATGACAAAAATTTTTACATGGCAATTATTTGCTGGGATCCGCTTCCAGGTGACAATATCATCGCCTCCCTGAGAAGAGATTTTGAATTTGGGAAAAATGACAACTTCCTCGTATTTATTGATCCATTTCAGGACAAAACCAACGGATTTTCCTTTGGATCATCAGCAGCAGGCGCACAATGGGATGGCCTTCAGTCGGATGGAGGTAATGTTGGACTCGAATGGGACAATAAATGGGAATCAATGCTGGTAAAAGAAGATGGAAGGCATATCCATGAATTTGCAATACCTTTTAAAACGATACGGTACAAAAAGGGAATTGATCGTTGGGGTATCAATTTCAGCAGGCTGGACATTAAACGAAATGAAAAGTCAGCCTGGGCCCCTGTACCCAGGCAATTCCCGACTGCCTCCCTTGCCTTCGCCGGGTCGTTGCAATGGGATGAGCCGCCCCCTCCCGCCGGGCCTAACATTTCGCTGATTCCATTTATCACAAGCCAGATTCTTAAAGAGACGGAAACAAGCGATACACAATATGAATTTGACGCAGGATTGGATGCCAAAATTGGTATTACATCATCCCTCAACCTGGATCTTACCATTAATCCGGATTTTTCCCAGGTTGAAGTTGACCGGCAAATAACAAATCTTAGCCGGTTTGAACTATTCTTCCCGGAAAAACGGCAATTTTTCCTCGAAAACAGCGACTTGTTTGCAAACTTTGGAGACAGAAATACCCGCCCGTTTTTCTCACGAAGAATTGGGCTGGAAAGCCCCATCATCGCCGGCGCCAGGTTGAGTGGTAAGATTAATAAGGACTGGAGAATAGGCATTATGGATATGATTACTTCCCGGGTGGACAGCGCTAGTTTTCCGGCACAGAACTACCTGGTTGCTGCCGTACAACGCCAGGTTTTTAGCAGGTCAAACCTGGCTTTCCTCTATGTGGATCGCAACGCACTTGATCACAACCCGGCTGATACATTGCACAACGAGCGGAACCGGATGGCCGGTGTGGATTTCAACCTTTTCACTGATAATAACCTTTGGCAGGGAAAAGTGTTCCTTCATGGCTCATTCACTCCGGACAGTAAGGATATAGCTCATGCATTGGAAATTGGATATCGGGGACAGAACCTGGAATTTGAGTGGGAGCATCGCTATATAGGTGAGGATTATGTGGCTGAAGTCGGTTTTGTCCCGCGCACAGGTTACACACTACTTAATCCTGATGTAGGTTACGCCTGGTACCCCAAATCAACTGTGGTAAACCGTCATGGGCCGTTAATGCGTAACGATTTTATTTTCACCTCTGGCTGGGGATTTACCGATTACAAAATGACCTTTCAGTACGAACTTTTACTACTTAACACCGCAAGTTATTCCATTGAATATGAAGAAAATTATATAAAACTGACCGAACCTTTCGACCCTACCAACAGCGGTAAAGATACCTTGGCAACCGGATCTGAATATAACTACAGAACCCTTGGAGCCAGCATCACTTCAGACAAACGAAAGCTTTTCACCTACAATTTAAAATTCAGTTACGGCGGATTTTATAATGGTAAACGAGAGAATTTACAGACCGGTATAGGCTACCGGTTTCAGCCCTTTGGAAGCATTTCACTGGAAATGGATTATAACCGGCTTACTTTCGAAAAAGAATCCAACAACTCAACTATACTCCTTATTGGTCCAAAATTTGATATTACATTCACCAATAAGATTTTCCTTACCACCTGGGTGCAATACAATAATCAGATCAATAATACGAACATTAATACGAGATTTCAATGGCGGTTTGCACCCGTCTCTGACTTGTTTATCGTATATACCGATAACTACTTCACTGATACGTTTAAGGTAAAAAACAGGGCGCTGGTTTTAAAGATTTCGTACTGGTTTAGTTTATAAAGTACTTTTTATTTGGTAGAGCAGCCGTGGACCATCAAACCATTTGCAGCTAATTAAGGTTAACGTTCAAACTCACACCATTCGAAGTGGGGAATAAACCTGGCACGGAGTGAAGGAGGTTTTTCCCGAACTTTGGTTCGCCCATTCATTCAAACTGCAGCGTCCCGAACTTTTGGTATTCGTGAAAGGTCTTTTCCACAGGTTGCCATGACCAGGTTGAGTGGCCTGTATCATAATCCATACGGTACATGTTCAGTCTCCATTTATCGCCTTTCTTGGGGGGGACATTATTCAACGGTTCAAGAATAGCATAGGGAATAAAAAATTCTCCCATCCAGGAAGTGATCTCAGAATGTGACTCTTTCGATCCTCCCTGCACACTTGTGGCATGCCTGATCACACGGTCCCCAAAGTAATGCCAGGGTATCCAGCCAAGAAACCTGCCGTCAAAATTTGGAATCAAAAGAGGTAATTGGTAATTCAGCGGGGAAAGCTCATATTCAAAGTAAAGGGGATAATTCTCATCCGTCCATAGGAATACTTCAATAACATCCTCAGTCCACAGGTCTGCATTGTCCTCTGTCATTGTGGCTGTAAGTTGCTCATCCTCACACAAAAACAGAAAATACAATCCTGTTTCGGAGTACATGATTTTTGCCCTTGTTTCCTTTTTGATCCCCTCAAAACTACGCTGCGGCAGTGGTACCCATTCCGCGTTCTTCCAGTTACCGGCGCTGCCATTGCCGGTAATGTCAAAATCATTCGTGTAGCCAGCTATTAATGTTGTACTTTCCCTGGTTTCCTGCATAGGATATGGTGACATTACAATTAAAAATAAAGAAACAAACAAAAGATTCATCATGATATTTTTTTTTAACCAAATCAGAACTAATTTTAGAAAGAACATAATTTACTAATTCCATGGCAAAATATCTAATTTATTTCAGTTTCATACTCGTATTTATTGAGTATGCGGAAGCACAGGATCAAATAAGGATTATTATGATCGGAGCGCATCCGGATGATTGTGATAGTAAATCCGGAGGTACGGCGGCATTATTTGCAGAAATGGGGCATGCTGTCAAATTTATATCGGTAACAAACGGTGATGCAGGCCATCAATCGCAGGGAGGTGGCGCACTGGCAAAACGCCGGCGGGCAGAAGCTCAGGAATCAGGACGCAGGTTAGGTGTTGAATATGAAGTGCTTGATAACCACGATGGTGAACTTGTTCCCAGCCTGAATGTCCGGTTGCAGATCATTCGCAAAATCCGTGAATGGAATGCAGATATTGTGATTGCACCGCGTCCGAACGATTATCACCCCGATCACAGATATACTGGTATGCTGGTGCAGGATGCAGCTTATATGGTGGCAGTGCCCAATGTTGCCCCTGATACACCTCCTCTGAAAAAGAACCCCGTGTTTCTATATTTCCAGGATCATTTCCAGAGGCCTAATCCATTCCGCCCCGATATTGCCATCGACATCGACGCCACATATGAGAAGAAATTTTCCGGACTGGACGCCCATGTTTCACAATTCTACGAATGGTTACCCTGGATCGGAGGATTAGCAGACCAGGTGCCGGCCGGCAAAGAAGACCGGATTAATTGGCTAAAAAAATGGAGAGACGTACCTATTGACGAAGCAATAAGGAAATCGCTTGAAAAATGGTATGGAAAAAAAGCTGCTGTTGTAAAACATGCAGAAGCCTTTGAAATCTGTGAATACGGAAAACAACCGGATGATGAGGAAATAAGACGGCTTTTCCCTATGATTAAATGACTTTATTCAGAAAATAAGATAAAGTCCGATAATTCGCTTTGATCAGTAATGGCATGACTCGAAGTCATGCCATTACTTGACTATACGTATTCTTTCTTCTGTCAATAACTGAACGGTAACTCAACCAATGTCTGATCCCAGGCAAGCTTCATTACCGCTGTGCCTTCGTCTTTCTTTTCAAACTGAATGGTAAATGCCTCCACAACCTCATCAAGTGTTCCTGTTTGAACCGATATCCTCAGCACATCATTCTCCGGATTGTAGCTATAAGCGCCCCAATAATCCAGGTCAGAATTAAAGATTATGGTCCACTCTTTTTCGCCGGGGATAGTAAACAGGGAATAACTGCCGGCTTTAAGCTTTTTGTCGACAAATTTTACATCCTGATAAAGTATTATTTCCGTAGCTTCGTTGGCTCCCGTGCGCCATACTTTGTCATACGGCACAATGCCGCCAAACACATCACGTTCTTTCTTCTGTGGCCTGCTGTAGGTAACCCGTAAGACTGCCTTCTCCCCCGGTTTACGGTCGTGTGCAAAATTGTCAGGAAAATATGCGTTGTCCAATGGGCTTTTATCCAGTCCACGTAAAGATTGTGCATAAGAAACGGAGGATATCATCAAAACAAGGAATAAAAATAAGGTTAGTTTTTTCATGGTTTTATATTTTTCAGGTGAATTAATCTGCTAATATAACCCATTCAGGATATTTACCGAAACTTCCATATGAACCGTGATCCAGACCAACCGGCGATACCGGTCAGGATTTATTTATGCTCCTTGATATCAGAGAGGTGTATGTAAAACAGCTCTTTGGTATTCTGAGGAACCCAAAATGATACTGAAAGTTTATCCTTAATATAAATGGATTCAATACCTCGCTTATGATCTTCAGACCTGTATGGCATGGCACTTGAATCTTCTACCTCATCTTTAAGTTTAAAAAATAAAGCACGGTTAAAATGGTAGTACACTTGGCTGATACCGTCGCTCTCCCGAATGATGGTCAGCCAGTAATTTGACCGGCTATCGCGTAGTCCATGTCCGTAGTAGGTGGTGTCTGCAGCCGTTTTCCATTTGTTCCATCCATTGGTAAGAAGCTCACTATTTAAACTTTCAAACCCGGAATTTTTTAATATGGTCAGGTCATTGAATGTCAGCTTCTGAGCAACGGCTCCGAAGGTAAGACAACCCATTAAAACAATCAAAGCATATAGTAATCTGCATACCATATTGTGCAAGTTAACAATATGAATTACTTATAGCAACAGGAAACTGCCATTTGAGTAACAGGTGAAAACTAAGTTAGCAGAGGGCATGCTGAACAGCAAACTGATTACCTGGGATTTACGAATATGATAATGCTTTGCGAAGCAGATTGCCCTTCGTTGTCAATAGCAATTGCCGTACCGGTCTTAGCAGATACGGTGTTCCGCTCATATTACTAATGAGTTTGACTGTTTGACAGAAACCACAAATCCGTAAATCCCCAATTTCACCTCGGAAATAGTCCGTCCGTATCAGATGCTTCTACCTCAATTATAATGGTACTTCCAATCTGAAATGTTGAATTATGCTCCGGAACGAGGATTACTACATCAGGAGGTGTGTTGTCATTACTGTAACCTGTAAATGCAGCTAACAATATGATAAAAACAGAGTGAAGACACGCGATTTTAGATTGATTGTCATAACATCATTTTATTATATTCCTGTAAACAGATACATCCGTTTTTTTGTAACGTAACAATTACGAAGTAAGATTAAGCAACATCGGTGTTACATTAAACCGAATTCAGCAAATTGATTAAAACTAACTCAAATTGAGTCTGTCTGCCCTGATCAGGGTAATTACCTGAATCTTTCAAAGAATTAATAATTTAAACGATTCGATGACACTTTAAGAAGAAAAAATGATTCTCCCGTGCAGTTTTAGTCAATTTCTACGCAAACCTCACATCCGTCCTATTATATTTGCCTTTTACAGCTAATAAACTAAACTGCATTGCATATTGAATTTTAATGAATTTGGCTTCAGCCCTGAATTGCTGGAGGGAATAAAGGCGATTGGGTATGAAACTCCAACACCTGTGCAGGAACAGGTGATTCCACTTATACTACAGGGTAATGATTTAATTGCATCAGCGCAAACGGGTACCGGCAAAACAGCAGCATTTCTCCTCCCGATCATTCAAAAGATCATTTCATCCAAAGTGGATGAGCACATCAAAGCAGTTGTAATCGTGCCAACCCGTGAACTGGCCATCCAGATAGATCAGCATATGGAAGGGCTCTCCTATTTTACATCTGTTTCTTCGATTGCCGTGTACGGCGGTAGTGGCGGCGCTTCCTATTCATCCGAAAAGCAAGCGCTCTCTGAGGGTTCCGATGTGATCATATGTACACCTGGCCGGATGATCGCACACCTCAATATGGGGTATGTAAAAGTTTCCGAACTGGAATACCTGATTCTCGACGAAGCCGACCGGATGCTTGATATGGGCTTTTATGATGATATTATGAAAATTATATCATACATGCCGGAAAAAAGACAAAACCTGCTGTTCTCCGCTACAATGCCTTTAAAAATAAAAGAACTGGCCAGAAAGGTTTTGAAAGATCCTGAAGAAATCCGCATTTCCATTTCCAAACCAGCCGAAAATATCATGCAGGTTGCTTTCGTAGTATATGATACACAGAAAATTCCGCTGGTTAAGTACCTGCTGAGCGCAAAACAACTGCGCAGTGTGCTCGTTTTTTGTTCAACTAAATCAAGTACCAAACAATTAGGTATAGAACTGAAAAAATCAGGGCTTGCCGTAGAAGCTATACATTCAGATCTGGATCAGGAAACGCGCAAAAAAGTGCTTACGGCATTCAAAAACAGGGAATTAAATATCCTGGTTGCAACGGATATACTTTCGCGAGGCATCGATATCGAAGATATTGACTTAATCATTAATTATGATGTTCCAAATGATGGAGAAGATTATATTCACCGGATAGGCCGAACCGCAAGAGCCGAATCACATGGAATGGCCTTTACGCTGATCAATGAAAAAGAGCAGGGCAGATTTGCAGAAATTGAAGCACTGCTGGGCAAACCCGTCCCAAAAGCCAAATTACCCCAATCAATAGGCAACGGTCCTGCATTTATTCCCCGAAAAAGCCCAATGAGAAATCAGCGATTTCGAAAGAAAAGCATTCGCAAACGTTGAAAATATTCTGACACAAGAGTACGCTAGTGGATGTGCATGCAAAGCCAAATGATCCTTACAGCAAAACCATATTTGTTCATTTTGACAAAATCTTTTAGTATAACTCAGATTTTTGTAATAAAGCAGATTAAGGTGTTTCAAATGTTGTACAAAAACTTAGATAAGCTATACTTGTTATATTGAAAAACTCAGGCATCAAATCATTTAATCCACATGCGTCTTAAACTGGGGAATCTCCATTCAGAGCCACTTGATAAAACTACGCGGATGATCCTTTTTGCAGGATTTGTTATACAAATAATTACCGCACTAAATGTCGTTGGTTACTTTCATCCGGATCAACATTTTTCAATAATAGAATTTGCAACCTATAAGTTGGGGATCACTCCCAAAGAGCTTCTTGCCTGGGAATTCTCCAACAGGGTTCGCCCCACCATTCAGGTTTATCTGTTTCTCGGTTTTTATAAATTCATGCAATTTATACACCTTGATAATGCTTATACATCCGATCTGATCCTGAGAATACTTGTTAGTTGTGCCGGTTTTATTTTATACAATTTTATAATACTCAAACAATTCAAAAACGACAGTAAAATCACGTTGTACATAGTATTAGGGATTGCTAATTTTTCATGGTTTTTACCCTATGTTAATACCTTGTTCAGCTCGGAAATTATGGGCGGACTGGTCTTTTTTTCTACGATTTTATTATACAAGCATTTCAAATCAAATTCGCTGACCTTAATCAGAGCGATGGTTATAGGATTTATACTGAGCCTTGCATTTTATTTCAGGTTTCAGATGGGTTTTGCTATACTGGGTTTTGCTATCTGGATCCTGTTTTATGAGAAAACAGAATTATCGATGTTGTTGGGACTAGGAGCTGGATTTATGCTGGGAGTAATTTTCAATACCCTCCTTGACAGCCTTTTTTATGGTGAGTTTTCCTTTACACCTTATACGTATTTTTATATCAACATTATTGACGGAAGGGCATCCGCCACAGGAACCAAATCATTCATATACTACATTTTACTTTTATCTGTAATGTTTACAGCGCCTCTGCTAAGCCTGATTTTACTGTTTTTTATTTTCAGGGGATTCATAAGAAAATTTGGTGATGTTTACAGCCTGAGCGTGGTTGTATTTCTCTTCTTCCATTTTATTATACCCCACAAGGAAGACCGGTTCCTTTTCCCGGTAGCAGGGATTTTACCCGTAATACTTGGCTATGGCATCAGGGATTATACAAATAAGTTAACTGCTAAAATATGGAAAAATTCATATCCGGTTTTATTCAAAATTATTGCTTGGACCTCTGTGATCTTAAATGTGTTTCTCCTTTATATTATGCTGACGATTCCGATTTCACAATCCATTTATTTTACAAAAAAATTAAACAATTACTTTGATAATGGTGAGAATGTGAAGATTGTTTTTTTTGACAGAACACCCTTTGAGACCCCCGGTTTACGGAATGTTCATACATATTATAAACATTTTAAAAACAAAAACATTGATATAATTGTGACCGCTGATCCGTCAGAATTTAAAAAAATGATGGTTCATCCTGAGACGAACACCTACTTTTCTGCTGCGTACGGTCAAAAGATTGATGATGAGAAGATTTTTGATATGGGATGTACACCTATTATGGTTTCTTCACCTACTGCATTGGAATTTAATCAATGGCTAAATAAGAACAATTGGGGTTCAGTACTTGATGTTTGGATATTATACAAATGCCGCGATGAAGATTAAATCCCGTTAGCTCATCTCCGGATTTTTTTATTGGAATATTGTTGAAATGATTTCCTGTCCTGCTTTGGGTAAACTACTTTTGGCAATGCACAAAATTCTTTTGTTAAAATCCTTATCCCACCAAAAGGTGCTCCTGTACTTCATTACTTTAGTCTTCCTGGCTGGTTGTACTCATCCCTCCGGAGAATTAAAACTTTTCACATTGTTATCTTCCAGTAAAACCAACATTACATTTTCCAATACGCTTGAAGAAAACGGAACACTTAACATCATTGAATACATGTACTATTATGACGGCGGGGGCGTAGCAGCAGGTGATATTAACAACGACGGACTTCCCGACCTCGTTCTTGGAGGAAACTTCAACGCAATTTCAGCCAATTTCGGAATTTACGACGCCCGTTACGGCCTGCTTCTTAAAGGAAATGAAAATGGAAAAGGTGGGTTTCGTCCGCTGAAACCAGGTGAAAGCGGTTGGGTAATGAAAGGAGAAGTCAGGGATATTCAAAAAATAAAACTTGCCGATGGCGGCACACTTGTTTTGGTGGACCGGAATAATGAAAAAATCAAACTTTTCGGATTACTTGTAAAAAAAACAATTAACAACACAACTTATTAAATGCCAATACCAAAAATGAAATTACAAATTATCAAATGCATTGGTATAATTTTAATGTCAGGCTATACTTACCTGAGCGTTGCACAACCTTCCAGGGTTACCTTCAGGGATATTACACAACAGGCCGGAATTGATTTTCGATACACCTTTGGCGACCTGACATATGAAAACATCCTGGAAAGCAGTGGTTCAGGCATAACGGTGTTTGATTACGATGACGATGGTGATTTGGATTTGTATATGCTCAACGGAACCTGGCTGGAGGGCATCAGCGATACGGATGGTGTGGATTTTAAAGACACCCCTAACCGGCTTTACCGGAATAATGGGGATGGGACATTTACAGAAGTTGCTGAATCGGCAGGTATTAACGACCGTCACTGGAGCATGACTGCAGGCGCTGTTGATTATGATCATGACGGCGACATCGACATTTATCTCCTGAACTACGGTCCGAATGTATTTTACCGCAACAATGGCGACGGGTCGTTTACAGACATAACAGACCAGATGGGTCTCCGGGGGCCTGATTCGCTCAATGGATTTACCAAATGGAGTGTAAGCGTGGCGTTCTGGGATTATAATCTGGATGGCGCCATGGACGTGATGGTCGGCAACTTCCTGGCTTTTGATCCGGCTTATAAATCACCAACCACTCCTGATATGATGCCTCATCCCTCTGTGTACCGCGGGCAGGCTTCCATGCTTTACCGGCAGGAACCCGACGGGAGTTTTATCGACGTTACCCATGAAATGGGATTTTATTATAAGGATTCAAAATGCATGGGACTAACGGTCTTTGATTACGATGATGATGGCGACCTGGATTTGTTTCAGGGCAACGATCATCAGTTGAATTTCCTTTTTCGGAACGATGCACAAGGAGGATTTGAAGAAGTGGCTATTGCGGCCGGGGTAGCTGCAAACGATCAGGGTATGCCCACCGGATCCATGCACGGAACAATCGGCGATGTGGACGGCGACGGCCTGATCGATTTACTGGTGACCGATCTACGCTATGGGGCGCTGTACCGGAACCTCGGCAACGGCTTGTTTGAAGACATTACCGAAGTTAGCGGAGTTGCAAAGGCTTTTGCGGGAAAAGGTGTATGGGCTGCAGCATTGTTTGATTTCGATAATGATGGCGACCTGGATATATTTAGTGCAAACGGCACTGCTGAAGAGCTTATCCTCCAGTATCCGCTCTTGCTTGAAAATGACGGTAGTGGTCATTTCAGGGATATTGGTGCCGAATTAAGCCCTTATTTCAGTAGAAAGCGCTCTGGCCGGGGCGCTGCTGTGTGGGACTTTGACAATGATGGTGATATGGACATCATTGTGTCGCATGTTGACCTGCAGGCCACAGCCACATTGTTACGTAACGACGGCGGTAATCGTAATCACTGGCTGGGTATTACACTTAAAAGCAGAGGAAGTACCGCCGCAGCAATTGGCGCAAAAGTAACCATATATACCGGCAGCAAGAGGCAGGTGCATATCAATCAATGGGCCACCAGCTATCTTTCATACAACGATCCGCGAATACATATTGGGCTGGGTGATGAAGATCACGTGGACAAATTGGAAATACGCTGGCCGGACGGAAAAACCGAACTTATACACGATATTGAAACCGACCGGTATATAATCATTGATCAGGGCATGGGAATTCAATTTAAAAAGCAATAATCCCTGATTTTTTGTTGTCAAATTGGCTTGAGATAATGAGCTTTGAGTTTAACAATAAATAATACGACTAATATGAAAAATCAATATGTAAGCCGTGTGGTTGATCTGACTAACCAGGATAAAAATATTATCTATAATATGACCGCGGAGGAAGCCCGTGAGAGAATAAAATCAGGAGACATCCATGCTGTCCGGGAGATTGACGGACAGTTTGCTCTCGTTTCGGTTGAGGGTAAAACGGTGCGTATGGCACGTTCAATTGGCAGGCCATTACGCTATTTCATTGCCAAACAGTCCGCCGGACCAACACTTGTCATCGCTGAGCGCATTGATACCATTTATGAATTCCTTAAAAAGGAAGGGCTCGACAACCAGTTTCATCCCTCCTACACCCGAATGGCGCCTGCACACTACATAACAAAAATTGAGCTGCTTGGTTGTCCGGATCCTAACCCGGTTTACGATCGTTATTTCAGGCCGCAACGCAACAAATATACCGGTAATGACCCGGCAGAAATCGGCAAAATATACATTGGCGCTTTGTATCGGGAGATCAGGAAGTGGCTTCAGTTTCGTGCCAAATCCGGCCCGGTAGGTGTGAGCTTTTCAGCAGGAATAGACAGCGGGTCAATTTTCCTGCTCACATATCATGCATTACGTGAGCTGGGAGAGAGTCCTTCGCGTCTTAAGGCATTTACACTATCTGTGAACGGTGAAGGCAAGGACCTTGAACAGGCCAGAGAATTTATGGATACGCTGAATCTTAGGTTGTTTCTGGAAGCCATAGAAATAGAACCTTCTGCGCTGGACTGGAAATCAACCATTCGTATTGTAGAAGACTATAAACCGCTTGACATTCAGGCAGCTACCATGAATCAGGCCTTACTTGCCGGTATCCGGACGCGATACGCCGATTGGAAATACGTTATCGACGGCGATGGTGGCGATGAGAACCTGAAAGATTATCCGATTGAAGAAAATCCCGAGTTGACAATTCGCAGTGTTTTCAATAACCTGATGTTGTATCAGGAAGGTTGGGGCGTCGAATCAATCAAACATTCATTAACTTATTCAGGTGGGTTAAGCCGTGCATACACCCGTACCTGTGCTCCGGCAGAAAAGTTTGGATTTGAAGGCTTCAGCCCATATACACTACCCAATGTGATTGAGATCGCCGAGGGAATTCCTTTTATTGAAATGACCGGATGGAGCCATGAAAAGCTTTACAAACTCAAAGGTGAAATCGTGTCGCAAGGAGTAAAAGCAATCACAGGCATGGATATGCCGGTATTTTCGAAAAGGCGATTTCAGCATGGCGTAGCAGCAAAAGATACATTTGAAGCACACTTTCCTGAACATGAGCGTGAGTATCGCAGGGAATTTCAGGCGTTATATGCATAAAATACCTCCTTTTGAAACAGACGATAGCTGGATCCTGGAACTACGCGGTGAAAAAAATCCGGTCGATCCGCTTAAACCCTACGCTTTAAACACTGAATTGGAAAGGACCAGGCCCGGACGTATCGAAGAAGTGGCTACCATTTTTCTGACAAACCGGGAATGCGCTTTTCATTGCCTTATGTGCGACCTCTGGAAAAACACGACCGATATACCGGTGCCCGTGGGAGCCATACCTGCGCAAATTAAATGGGCACTGACGCAGCTTACTCCTGTAAAACATTTAAAATTGTATAACAATGGAAATTTCTTTGACAAACAGGCGATTCCCGCGGAAGATTTTGCAGAAATTACATCACTTGTAGCAGGTTTTGAATCATTGATTGTCGAAAGTCATCCCAGGCTAATTGATGAGCGCTGCCTGGAGTTTAGTGATCAGATCAAACCGGAGTTGCAAATGGCTATCGGACTGGAAACGGTGAATCCGCAGATACTTTCAAAACTTAACAAACGAATGGATATAGTTGATTTTGAAAGGGCTGTTCGTTTTTTATACAAACACAACATTCCGACGCGGACATTTATTTTGTTGCGACCTCCGTTTTTAACAGAAAAAGAAGGCGTGCAATGGGCTATGCGATCGATAGATTATGCTTTTGAAACCGGTGTCGAGTGCATTGTCATCATTCCCACCAGGGCGGGAAACGGGGCCATGGACTGGCTACAATCCAACAGATATTTCTCACCTCCATCTATTTCATCGCTGGAGCAGGTGCTCGGATACGGCATTCAGCTTAATAAAGGAAGGGTATTTGCCGATTTGTGGGACATCGAAATATTTTCGGATTGTAGCAAATGCTTTGACAGCCGGACAAAAAGACTGACTGACATGAATTTAAACCAGCATGTATTACCTCCGGTAAATTGTACATGTGGATAAATCAATCACAGCATTGATTCCATTGCCAGCCACTACCTCATGTACCCGATCGTCTTCGAGACGTTTATGCTTCGACCAACCATTGCACTTACTATGCAATTATTATTTTTCCAACCATAGCTGACTTTTATCATATTTCTCTTTAATTAAAGTAATTAAATTACACCGCTTCATTTTATAAAAATCAATATTTTGGAGTATGCAATAAATTATACGCTTTTAAATGAATTACGATATATCTGAGATTTAAATACTGTGGCTATGAATAATAAAAAATTTACAAATCTAAAAGAAAAAGAATGGAAACACGGGCTGTTACTTTTCGTTTCGGGTTTGTTGTTATTTGAAACCCTAACCGGGCTTTCCATTTATTTGCTGCCGTTCAGCATTTCTAACCAGATCATGGTATTACTGCATACCATTACCGGACTTATTTTCATTATACCCTTCGCTTGGTACCAGATACGGCATTGGCTTAAGTACCGGGCAATGGCTATGAACCATTATAAGCTTACTGGGTATGTTTCCATGGTCATTGTTTTAGTTGCGTCTATTTCGGGTCTCATATTGACTTATCAGTCGGTTTTCATGACAAAAATTTCTCAAACATGGGATCTGATTCATATCATATCAACTTTTACCCTGATTGCTTTCCTTCTTCCCCATGTGGTATTAATAATAATCCGGGATTATAAGGCACGTATTTCGGAAGCTATGCAGCCTATTGTGAAATTAGAGAGTAAGTATCTTTGGAATACTTTTTTTATTACCGTTCTGCTGTTTGCAGTGGTTGCACTGTGGGTATATGGCCACCAGCCGGTTAAGTTTTACAATGAATTCCCGGAAGACTATAGTTATATTTATGGTGAAGACCGGCCATTTGCACCCAGTCTGGCCACCACGAATACCGGAGGTGCATTTGATCCGAGGTCGCTGGGAGGTTCACAAAGTTGCGGGACTACAGGATGTCATGAGGAAATTGTTAAAGAGTGGCAGGTAAGCGCACATCGTTATGCTGCTATGGATATAGGATTTCAAACAGTGCAAAGTGTTATGGGACAACAGAATGGCCCCGAATCTACACGATATTGCGGTGGTTGCCATGATCCCATCTCCCTTTTTTCAGGTTCAAAGAATATTTATACTGCTGATGATGACTTAACCAATATCTATGGATACCAGGAGGGAGTTTCGTGTATTGCCTGTCATGCGATTGAAGAAACAGATGTAAAAGGCAATGCAAATTATGTGATGGGGCAGCCCAAACGCTATTTGTACGAACTATCAGAAGGTAAGACCACAAAGTTTATCAGTGATTTCCTGATCCGTTCTTATCCGCGGTATCATGTGGAAAGCCTGCAGCACCGCATGTTTAAAAGTCCTGAATTCTGTGCCTCATGTCATAAACAGTTTATTGATGAAGAAATAAACAAAGTGGGATGGGTGCAGCTGCAAAATCAATATGACAACTGGCGTAAGAGCCGGTGGAACCATCCGGGTGAGCCACAAAAAACGATCGAATGCCGCGAATGCCACATGCCGCTGGTGGATTCAAACGATCCGGCCAGGGGTGACGACCTGGATTATAACCGTACCAAAAATGATAAAAAACACCGCAGTCACCGCTTTCTTGGGGCAAATCAGTTTATGCCACTTGCACTGGACCTTCCCGGTGCTGAAGAGCATGTTGCGTTAACAAATAAATGGCTCAGAGGTGAATTTGAAATCCCTGAAATTGCTGATAAGTGGAAAAAAGGACCTGCCGTTCCTGTAGAACTAATTGTACCGGAATATGTCAGTCCCGGCCAGGAGGTAAAATTTCAGACCATTATTACAAATAATAAAGTCGGACACGATTTTCCTACCGGACCACTGGATATCATCCAGGCATGGATTGAGATCACAGTAACCGATCAGTCAGACAACATTATATTTACTTCCGGCAAAGTTGACGAAGATTATTTTATCCAACCCGGCACCTTCATTTTCAAAGCCGAGCCGGTAGATCAGTACGGCAATCTGATTGACAAACATAACCTTTGGGAAATGGTAGGCGTTCGATACCGGCGTTCGTTGTTTCCGGGTTTTTCCGATAAAGCAAGCTTTTCGTTTTTCTGTCCGTCATCTTTAGAGCCTATGGACGTGGAACCTCAAACCAAGGAGGAATTTCAATTCAAAGCCCCTGACAGGGAAATAACCGAATTGCATATAACTGCAAAACTGATGTACAGAAAGTTTGATCAGTATATGCTTAATTTCCTGTATGGTGAAAATGCAGGGCTTACTGCTCCGGTGTCAGTGCTTTCGGAAGATACAAAAACGATTACCGTAAAGCTGGCCGGGTCCTGATAGGTTATGGGAAGGAAACTATCACGCCGCAAAAAGTATGTTGTAATTACATCCGGGCTTGGATTGTTGGCCCTGATCATCATATTCTCCATATTCTGGATGCTGAGGCCGGTGAAGAAGATGTATAAACCCGGAGAAGAAATCGAAGGATTGACAACTGCGCTTTCAAGATCTATTCCCCCCGATTATTCGAAAGTGACGTTTAAGGATGTTTCGAAAGAAGCTGGAATTGATTTTATCCATTTCTATGGCAAACGCACCACCCAGCTGCCGGAGGATATGGGATCAGGTGCCGCGTGGGGAGATTATGATAACGACGGATGGTTAGACCTGTTTGTGGCAAATGTAGCAGGCCCTGTTACAATGACCCCGGAAGAAATGCAAAACTCACCGGCACATTGTGCACTGTATCACAATAATCGTGACGGCACATTCACAGAAGTAAGCAAAGAAGCAGGGGTAGATCTCCGCGCAATGGCGATGGCGCCCGCATGGGGTGACTATAACAATGACGGATGGATAGACCTGTTTGTATCATGTTATGGGACAAACAGGTTGTACAAAAACAATGGCGACGGTACTTTTACTGATATAAGCATTCTTTCAGGAATCGGTGATCAAAACGGATTCTGGACAGGCGCTTCATGGGCTGATTTTAACAGCGATGGGTTTCCCGATCTTTATGTTTGCGGGTACGTACAATATTCCTATCAGGATGCACAGGATGTAACCCTGCAATACGATACAGAAGTGCCTTCAAGCATAAATCCTTCTTCTTTTCCGCCAGCGCACAACTTACTTTTTCGTAACAATAAAGACGGAACCTTTACCGAGATAGCAAAAAAAGCCGGTGTTGACGGCGTAAACGGGCGCAGTTTGTCAGCCGCCTGGTGCGATTTTGATGAAGACGGCTGGCCCGACCTGTACGTAGCCAATGATGTTTCGGACAATATCCTTTACCGAAACCTTGGAAATGAAACATTCGAAGATATAAGCCATTCTGCACTCGTTGCCGATTACCGGGGCGCCATGGGAATCGGCATAGGAGACTGGGACAACGATGCGGACATGGACATGTTTATTACACACTGGATAGCCCAGGAAAATGCACTCTACAGCAACCTGCTTTCACAGGTTGGTAAACTAAATAACGTCTCCGGCACAAATATCCGGTTTATGGATGAAGCCGATCGCTATGGGCTGGGACAAATTGCCCTTGATTATATTGGTTTCGGAGCTTCATTTTTCGATTATAATAATGATGGTAAACTCGATCTTTTTGTTACTAATGGAAGCACTTTCCAGCAAAATGACAACCCCCATCTTCTTATTCCGATGACTGATCAGCTTTTCTGGAACCGTGGGGCGGAAGAAGGTTTTTATGATGTATCTTCGGTGAGCGGCGATATATTCAAGGAAAAATACGTAGGCAGGGGCGCTGCATTTGGCGATTATGACAACGATGGTGATATGGATATTTTTGTGGTAAATAACGTCGGACCAGGTGTACTGATGCGAAACGAAGGGGGCACCGAAAACAACTGGCTGAAAATAACATTACAGGGTGTAAAAAGTAACCGTTACGCACTTGGAGCTAAGTTGCGCGTGGTGACAGGTGAAACCGTGCAGATCCGGCAAGTGGGTTCACAGAGTTCGTATCTTTCGCAAAACAGCCTGATTCAGCATTTCGGCCTGGAGAAAAATAACCGGGTGGATACCATTGAAGTAATCTGGCCTGCCGGCACGAAACAAATCATTTTGAATGCCGATATTAACCAAAATATGGAGATTATTGAGGGTAAAATTAATGAACCGGGGGTATGAAAAAACTGTATCTCATTATCATTGCCGTTTTCATAATGCTGTTTCTTTTACTTACTTATTTAAAGATTAAACCGTCAGTGGAAAATGACACCACAGAAAAACCGCAAAAAAACCTTGCTGAAAAAAAACAAATCCGTGATTTCTGGCAATACTACCGGCAGGCAACCCAATATCGTATTGCAGGCGACTGGCAAAATGCCATCTCAGGATATAAGAAAGCCCTTCAACTCAATGACAAGCACGAAGATGCACTGTACTACCTCGGAAACATACATTTTGTAACCGGCCAATACCACGAAGCAGAAAAAAAGTGGAAACAACTGCTTGATATCAATCCAATAAATACCCGTGCACATTTCCGTTTAGGCTACTTGTATCTGAGTCATGACCTGGAAGATTTTTTTGATATCGACAAAGCAGAAACCGAATTTCGTAAAACACTCGAATTGAATAAGGAAGAATCTGCACCACTGCTATACCTGGGACAAATCTTTCTTGTAAGAGGACAGTACGATGTTGCGAAAAATTATTTTTCAGATGTGATCAAGTCTAATTTCAAAAGCGTGGAAGCACATCTTCTACTAGGATACATAAACTGGAAAGAGGGCGATCCGGATAATGCACATGTGATTTTTTCAAGAGCCGTTGAATATTCGAAGAAAATAAAACCAAAAGAAAACGACGTAATAGGCGAAGGAGATACTAAAGCAGGCATTTCTTTTATAAATGCCGCCGATCACTCCATATTTTATACCTATCTTCAAAGACTGGCCCTGATGGAAGGAAGCCGACAGGAAATGAATGCGGAATACCTGACGTTGAAAACTTATCTGGCTGAAATAAATCAAAATATTAACTAACTCCTTTGGGCGAATTCAGCTATTTTTAAACATTCATTTTACCGGATTAAACATCCGGTGGTAACAGGATTTTAAAACATTCATTGATACAGGAAGTTAACTATTTTTTGAGGTTACAATGAGAATTAAATTTGTTTTATTGCTTTGGATAACAACACAGGTATTATTCTATAGCTGCAAAGAAAAGAAGATTAAAAATAAAGAAGTTTATTGGGATATGATCTCGGTTCGGACCCTGGGGCTTGCTTATCTCGAAGAAAACAAGCTCAAGGAAGCGGAGGCAGAATTTCGCAAGCTTATTGAACTGGTACCGGACGAAGCGCTGGGATATGCCAACCTGGGTCTGGTTTATCTTCGGATGAGTAAATATGCCGAGGCTGAAGCAGAGCTGCTAAAAGCCATTGAAAGGAGCCCCAAAGACCCGAATATACGCTTGATCCTGGTGAAAGTGTATGAAATGAGTAATCAAAAAGAAAAAGCCATTGATGAACTGAAAGGAAACATCTCTAACGAACCCGATCATGTAAAGTCACTTTACACACTTGCAGAGTTATACAGCAGGTCAACTGATGAAAATTCGCTGCAAAACCGGAGAACGTATTTAACAAAAGTCACTGAAAATGTTCCGGCAAATATGCTGCCGCGACTTCAGCTTGCAGAATTACTCGTAAAGCTTCAGGACTATGACGAAGCACGTATGCATCTGGAGGAAGTACACCGCCAGATACCCGTATTTCCGGAAGACGCAGATCAATTCTACAACAATGCCATTGAATTATTACAAAGCGACCATGCTGAAGATGCGCTCACTCCTATTATGATATTTCATAACTTTCTTAAACTTACTTCCTTATATCAGTCCGGATTGCAGGAACTGGAAGGACCCGGCGGCCCGCTGATCGGCTTTCCGGTGATTACTTTCGGTGAATCAAATTTCTGGCCGGGTACGAGCGAAGGAACATCCTTGCTTGAAACCCTGCGCTTTACCGATGCTACGGAGGCCGCAGGGCTACCCGCTCCAGAAAAAACAAGCAAATCCATATTGCCCGCTTATATAGCTGTGGCTGATTATGACGGTGATGGCGACAAAGACCTTTACCTGGGTAGCTATTCCGTTTTAAAATCCGCTTATACACCTCGGCTGTTCAGAAACGACCTTGGAAAGTTTACCGACGATACGGAAAATTCCGGCATAAATCACAACGGAAAAGAATATTCTGCCGTCTTTGCCGACTACGATAACGACGGAAAACCCGACCTGTACATTCTGAAAGAGGAAGGCAATATTTTATACCGGAATCTGGGTGAGGGAAAATTTGTTGATGTAACGGAAAAGTCAATGACCGGCAAGGCAAGAGCAGGCAACAAAGCGCTGTTTTTCGATATGGATCATGAAGGAGACCTCGATCTGTTTGTTGCCAACACAGGAGAAAACCGCTTGTACCGTAACAACGGTGATGGTTCCTTTCAAGACCAGTCTGAAAAACTTGCAGCAGCAAATAACGAAGCCCGGAGCACAGACGCCGGTTTCGGGGATTTTGATGACGATGGGGATATGGATTTTTTCGTAATTAATGCAGATGCAGAAAATATTTTATACACTAATCTGAGGGAGGGCGTATTCAAAGATATTACCTCCGAATGCGGATTGAGTGACAAAGGGGAATCGGGCGCGGTAGCCATTGGCGATTACAATAACGATGGATATCTTGATCTTTTTATTACTTCGCTGGACGGAAGCCCCTATTTATTGTACCGGAATAAACGCGACGGAACGTTTGAAACAGATAACATCACACAGGAGGTTTTTGAAGTGCTGCAACAAATGGCCGGCCATGATGCCACATTTTTTGATTTTGATAACGACGGCTTTCTTGACCTTTTGGTTGTGGGCGAACCATTAAAAAAAGGAGGAAAAGGCGTTTTTCTCTTTCATAATGAGGCGGAAGGCATCTATAAGGATGTTTCAGAATTATTACCGCCAGACCTTTTAAGCGGCCATCAGATTGCTATCACCGATTATAACGAGGACGGTGATCTGGATATGTTCATTACCGGATTGCATGGTGGTGTACGACTCATCCGGAATGATGGTGGAAATGCAAACCACTTCCTTAAAATTCAGCTTGTAGGCCTGAGTACCGGCAGCGGAAAAAACAATCATTTCGGTATCGGCGCCAAGTTGGAAGTCCGTGCCGGTGACCTGTATCAGATGAAAGTCGTTACCGAACCGGTGGTACATTTCGGATTGGGTTTTCGGTCAAAAGCTGATGTTGTGCGTATTTTATGGACGAACGGAGTTCCGCAAAATATATTTACCCCCAGAAGCGATCAGGACCTGGTTGAAGAACAAATCCTGAAAGGTTCCTGTCCATTTCTTTATACCTGGAATGGCGAAAAATATGTATTTGTGAAAGATATGATGTGGCGAAGCGCTCTTGGGATGCCGCTGGGCATCATGGGGGGTACTACGGCATATGCGTTTCCTGATGCCTCGGAAGAATATATTAAAATTCCGGACGACATGCTGCAACTTCAGGATAATGGATATTCAATCAGGGTAACGAGTGAGTTGTGGGAAGCCATCTATGTTGATAAGCTTCGTCTTGTGGCGGTGGATCATCCTGCAAAATCGGATATATTTGTGGATGAACGTTTCACCCCTCCTCCCTTCCCCGGTCACCGGATATATTCCGTTTCCGAAAAACAAACTCCTGTATCTGTCAAAGACGGCAACGGGTCCGATCTCCTGTCTTTCATAAGCAAAAAAGACAACCGATATATCTCCGCTTTTAGACACACCAAGTTTCAGGGTATTACTGAATTGCATGATCTTATTCTTGACCTTGGAAATGTAGCCAGTGACAATCCTGATAACCTCTTTCTATTTTTGAATGGCTGGATATTCCCTACCGATGCCAGCATCAATGTGGCCATTTCACAATCTGCAGCGTTGAAACTGATACCACCTTTTCTGCAGGTAATAAATGAAAACGGCGAATGGCAAACTGTAATTACGAATGTTGGATTTCCGATGGGAAAAAATAAAACGGTTGTCGTGGACCTGACTGATAAATTTCTTACAGCAGATCGCAGGGTGCGTATCCGTACGAACATGGAGATCTACTGGGATCATATCTTCTTTGCCAATCTGGATCAAGATGCATCCGTACAGTCAACCACACTTACCCCCACCGAGGCCGATCTTCACTACCGGGGCTTCTCAAGGATGTACCGTAAAGGAGGTCGTTACGGTCCGCACTGGTTCGATTATTATGACATTTCAGAAGGGCAAAAATGGCGTGATCTGACCGGAAACTATACCCGGTACGGGGATGTACGTGAACTGCTGATGGAACCGGATGACATGTACATTATTTTGAATGGGGGCGACGAAATCAGTATCCGTTTTGATGCTTCAAAATTACCTGATCTCCCACAAGGCTGGAAAAGAGATTTCCTTATCTATAGTATCGGTTGGGTGAAAGACGGAGATATGAATACCGCTACGGGTAATACGGTAGGTCCGCTTCCCTTTCATGGAATGACAAAATACCCATACGGAGAAAATGAATCCTATCCATCGGATCCAAAACATACTTCCTACCGGAAAACATATAACACAAGAACAGTCACAACGGATGATTTTCAACATGTGCTTTCTAAACTAAAATGGAGTGAAAAATAATACCTGATAATGTTTTGAGTTATCACCGGACGGCAATATTTATCAATCAGCATCTTTTGTGTTTAGTGTGTAGTCAGGAAGCTACGCATAAAAGGCACAATGGATACAATTCACACAATTAGTCTGCAATGGGCAACCAGTTGTATTCAAAAAAGTTGCTGATCAACTGCCATCCATGTGAATAGCTTGCCCACAGAAGTAAAAATCCTTGGAATTACATGTTTCCAAACGCACTACCATTAATTTTTTGTAACTTTTACCGGCAAATATTACCTGATGACCGACTCAACCCGAAAGCTGGCCGCAATCATGTTCACCGATATTATCGGTTACACAGCCCTGATGGGTAAAGACGAACAAAGAGCGCTGGAAATCCTGGATAAAAACCGGGATATTCAAAAACCGTTCATTAAAAAACACGGAGGCAGGTATGTCAAAGAAATCGGCGACGGGATACTTGCCATATTCCCAACGGCTTCCAAAGCCGTATTTTGTGCCAAAGAAATTCAACAGCAACTCAAAGATGACCCGACACTGAAAGTGCGTATCGGAATACACCTTGGCGAAATTGTGGTCTCCCATAAAGATGTATTAGGAGACGGCGTAAACATTGCTTCCAGAATTGAAAACATTGCTCCCTCGCAGGGTATCTATATTTCAGAAACTGTATTTCATGAAATCAGAAATATCCGGGAAATAGATACCTGCTATCAGGGTGAAATAAAATTCAAGAATACCGAATCAAAGATCAGGATTTACGCCATAATGCTTGATTTCGTATCGGTTCCCGGTAAAGCTTATTTCAGAAAGAAAAAAGAAGAAATTATCCGGGAAGCTGGACACAGGAAAATCATTAAATGGATTTCCGCAATCTTGTTTTTTATTCTGATTCTGCTCGTATTATACAAATTTGAATTCAGTTCTACTACCGGCATTTCACCCGAATGGGATAAAGATAAAACGGTAATGGTCCTGCCTTTTGAAAATATAGGTAATGATGACGCAAATGCGTACATCAGCATCGGCATTACGGAAGATATTCTCAATCAGCTGCTGAAAATCAGGGACCTGAAGGTTATCGACCGCTCTAATCTCAGGAAATACGAATACCAGAATAAAACGTTTAAGGACATCGGCAAGGAATTAAACGTATCAAATCTCCTCATTGGGAGCGTACGCAAAGATGCCGACCGGATCCGGATAACCGCCAGGCTGATCAATGCAAAAACAGAGGAAGTAGTATGGACGAATGTCTATAACAAATCTTTTGAAGATATCTTCACCATTCAAACCGAAGTGGCCATATCAATTGCAGAAGCGCTAAAGGCCGAGGTTACCGCCGATGAAGTTAAAAAAATTGGAAAGCGGCCAACGCTGAACATGACAGCGTATGACCTGTATCTGAAGGGAAAAGAGTATTATTCGCGTTATACGGAACAGGATAACATCAGCGCGATGGAATTATTTAACGAAGCGCTTAGACTTGATCCGGAGTTTACGCTTGCCCATGCCGGCCTGAGTGATGCCTTCAGCCAGTTGGCCCAAAAGTCTAAAGCCAAAGATCTTTGGCTTGATTCGGCCTACCGTCACGCCCGAATTGTGCAACAGGAAGAACCTGATAATTCAAGCGGTTATAAATCTATGGGGCTTTACTACAGTATAAACGGGAATACACTGAAAGCCATGCAGGAATTTCAAAAAGCGGTTGATATCGACAAAAATATCGAGGCGGTCATCAACCTGAGCCGGTTGTACTATCGTACCGGTCAATTAGATAAAGCCCTGATTTTGTTATCCGATGCGCAATGGCACGATCCGATGAATACTGATCTTTGGTTTAGCTTCGCAGCCACTTACTACAGGCTCAACAACATGCCCAAAGCAAGTGAATATCTTGAAAAAGCATTGATTATCAATCCCAACCACGTCAATTCCCTGCTATTGAAATGGTTAATTTCTGTAATCGTCTATGATACCGAAACCTCTTTTTCCGTTTCGCAAAAGCTGGGGTTCATTGGTAATGACGATAGCGACAAATTGCTGATGCTGCTGCAACGGCTGATTCAGGAAGAAATAACCAATACAATTAAAACATCCTCGTTTATACTTGATCTGATGAAAGGAAGAGAAATTGATTATGCGGATTTACCCTATATCTATAATCTGATCGGATATATTTACTATATTGGAAACATGACAGGCATTGCGGATGAGCTATTCAGCTATAAACTCACGTATAATACAGACCGCATTGCACGGGGAGAAATGTCGTATAAATTCAGGTATGAAATTGCCCAGATTTATGCGGTAAAGGGAGATAAAAAAAATGCGTATAAATGGCTTGAAGAAGCGTTTGAAGCCGGATGGACAGAATATTCGTATGCGGCAGTCGATCCTTTGTTCAACTCCTTACGACAGGATGAACGGTTTGAGAAATTGATTGAAAAAGCAAGAGATAGGGTGAATTCTATGCAGAGCCACTCCGGGACTGGCTTTTCAAAAAGTTAGTGCCCTATTTATCAGAACTTTACTTTCTCTTCTCCTGTTCAGACTACAAGCACCATCTCGAATTATCCCCTTATTTTATAAAAATGTCTTAATTTTAATCTTTCGTTTCATTATGCGTACCATACTCATCGCTTTTTTCAGTATTTGTGCATCATCAGCGTGCTTTTGCCAGGAATATGTATTCAGGGTTATGGTCAACAAAGGTTCTAATCAGTATAAAAAAGAATCAGGAACGAAATGGCAGATGGTTAAAAAAGGCGTATCGTTTAACATCGGTGATTGGATCCGGATTGCCGACGACGCCTATCTGGGCCTGGTGCATAATAGCGGCAAAACCACCGCATTGATAAACCCGGGAGTTTTTGAAATCAGTAAACTTGAGTCAACAATCGGGCTGAAGAAAAAGGGAATTGCTGCCAAATACACTGAATTTGTATTCAATACCTTTGAAAAAAAATCCGCTGTGCCTTACACCGAAAAAGAAGTAGTCACAAGAGGCGCTGAGCAAAAAATCCACTTGTTGTTACCTTCAAATGCCAACGTGCTGAACAGGAAAGTGATTTTGCCCTGGAAACCGTTGCAGGATGAAAACACATATGTGGTCACGGTGATGGGTATTTTTGAAGATGTACTGTTACAGGAAGAAACAAATGCAAACAGATTTGTTCTGGACCTGGATCTGGCCGAACTGAATCAGGAAAATACATTAATTATACGCGTGTCGCTAAAAGAAAATGCAGAAGTCCAATCCGGTGAACATGTGATCAGCACGCTTTCTGATAATGAAATAGACATTCTTCAGTCCGAATTACTTCCATTAATGCAGGAGATCAGTCAGGAATCGTCTCTTGATCAGATCATTCTGGCTGGTTTTTACGAACAGCAGGATCTGCTGATTGACGCCATTTTTTGCTACCAGGAGGCCATCCGGCTTTCTCCGGAAGTGGAGGATTTTAAAGAGATGTATGATAATTTTATGATCCGTAACAAACTGAAATAGCAGGTGTGAGTAAGGTGAATTACAAAATTGCCAAAGGATTTATTAGTCTTTGTCAAATCGCCCTTATGCTTTCATGCGGACCTCCTGTTCAGGAGTCTATAAACTTACCCATAAGTGCAGATATAAAAATCCCTGGAGGTTTTTTATATTTAAATTGAAAAGCTTTCTCCGCAACCACAGGTACGTGATGCATTTGGATTGATGAACTGGAATCCTTTCCCGTTCAACCCATCAGAAAAATCTAAAGTAGTGCCCATCAGATACAGGAGACTTTTTTTGTCCACATATATTTTCACCCCTTTATCTTCATAGATGTGGTCAGTTTCTTTTTCTTCATTGTCAAAGCTCAGGTCATACATGAGTCCTGAACATCCACCACCTTTTACGGATACCCTGACATTAAATTCCTGGGTGCGTCCTTCCTTCTTTCGGAGTTCGATAATACGGTCTTTAGCTCTATCCGTTATAGTTACCATATTTATTATATTTTTGAATTAATTCTTTTACAAAAAGGTATTTGGCCTTTATGTAATTACAAAAATACAATTTAATATGTTAAGAGAAAACAAAATGAATAAGGTTGAACATATCGGAATTGCTGTAAACAATATGGAGGAGTCAGAATGGCTGTTTTCGAGGCTTTTGAATATAAACGCCTATAAAACAGAAAATGTGGCTTCTGAGGGTGTTTCAACTTCATTTTTCAGGATAGGCGGATCGAAAATTGAGTTGCTGGAGGCTACAACCGATGATTCTCCTATCAGTAAGTTTATTAAAAAAAAAGGAGAAGGAATTCACCATATTGCCTTTGAGGTAGCTGATATTGAAAGTGAAATGAAGCGGCTGAAAAAGGAAGGGTTTGTTTTGTTAAATGAAAATCCGAAAAGAGGTGCAGATAATAAGCTGGTTTGTTTTATCCATCCAAAATCGGCAAATGGAGTGTTAATTGAACTGTGTCAGGAAATACGTGTAAATAATGAGTGAAAAACGCACCGAAATAAGTCAGCTTGGCGAGTTCGGTCTGATAGACCGGATCAGCAAGACGGTCGATATTAAGAACGCATCAACGATCAAAGGAATCGGGGATGATGCAGCCGTAATTGACATGGGTGAGAAATATTTACTCGTGTCAACGGACCAGCTTATTGAGGGCATTCATTTTGATCTGAGCTATATGCCTGTAAAGCACCTCGGTTACAAATCTGTGATAGTAAGTGTGTCTGATATTGCTGCGATGAACGGGATACCCCGGCAGGTAACCGTAAATATTGCGATCAGCAACCGGTTTTCGGTGGAGGCCATTGATGCATTTTATGAAGGTGTTCATGCTGCCTGCAAGAATTATAAGGTGGATCTTGTAGGTGGAGATACCACGGCATCACCTTCGGGGTTGTTTATTTCTATCACGATATTAGGTGTTGTCGATAAAAAAAAGATTGCATACAGATCAGGTGCGGGTGATAAGGATATTATCTGTGTTACAGGCGATTTGGGTGGCGCCTATATGGGCCTGCAAATTCTTGAAAGAGAAAAACAGGTGTTTCTGACCAATCCTGAGATGCAACCAAAATTGGAAGGGTTCGACTATATTGTACAACGGCAGTTGAAACCGGAGGCTCGTACGGATATCATATATGAGCTGCAGGATACCGGGCTTGTACCAACCTCAATGATCGATATTTCGGATGGACTTGCCTCCGACCTGATGCATATATGCAAACAATCCGGTCTTGGCGCCCGGATATTTGAAGATAAAATACCCATTGACCAGTTAACTTATGAAACTGCAATTAAATTCAAAATTAATCCGGTTACCTGTGCATTAAACGGAGGCGAAGAATATGAGTTATTATTTACCATCAAACAAAAAAACCTGAAAAAAGTGGAAATGCATCCCGATATTCATATGATAGGATATATGGATAAGAAAGAGAAGAAACCGGTTATGGTGACGAAGCAGGATCAGATTATCAGATTAAAGGCACAGGGATGGGATCATTTTACTAATAAATAATCAGATATATCAATCTACCGGGTAGGGGATAAACAGGAAGCGTGTAAAATCGCCATCCATAACAAACAGGCAGCAAAACTCCTCCGGATCCTTGTAAATCTTCTTAAAATCATCCAGTTTATCTTCAGCAACGATCTTTCGCTGTACAAATTCATCGAGGTACGTTATATTATAATTCCATTCGATGGCTGCATCCTGTTTGGCAATCAGCAACTGGCCGATCGAAACATCCTTTTTGGAGATAGGAAATATTGGATAATCCGAGAATCCCTGTTTTCGTACCTGATAGGAAGCCTCTTTAATTGATTCGGATACAATTACAAAATCTTTTGAAATGGTACCTAAATATTTGCCATCAAGTTCCGGGTCATTTTGCATGTCTGTTCATTTTTGCTGTAATAAAACCACATTTTCTACATGCTGGGTATGCGGGAACATATCTACAGGTTGTACATTCAACACGTTATAATATTCCGTCATCAGTTCGATGTCCCTTGCCTGTGTGGCTGGGTTGCAACTTATGTACACAATCTTATTTGCCTCAGATGCTATCAACGCTTTTACCACATCTTTATGCATGCCTGCACGGGGTGGATCGGTAATGATCACGTCCGGGTTGCCATGTGTGCTAAAAAATTCTGCGTTCAGGTTGTCTTTGATATCACCACAATAAAATTCGGTATTTTCAATATTATTTATTTCCGAATTAATTTTGGCATCATTTACAGCTTCTTCAATGTGTTCAAGTCCTATTACCCGTCGCGCATTGCGGGCAATAAAATTTGAAATGGTTCCGGCGCCACAGTAGAGGTCATAAACCACTTCGTTTCCTGTCAGGCCTGCAAATTCCCGGGCAGTCCGGTAAAGTTTTAACGCCTGTGAGGTGTTGGTCTGAAAAAATGATTTCGGCCCGATCCGGAAATGTATATCATCCATTGTTTCAGTAATGTACTGTGTTCCTGCATAATTTTTTACCTCCAGATCGTAGAATGTGTCGTTCTTTTTGGTATTTACCACATAGTTGAGCGAAGTGATTTCGGGAAAGGAAGTATTTACTTCATCCATCAGAAACCGGATTTTATCAGGGTTATTTTCCCCGAATTGGATGATAACCATAATTTCCCCTGTATCCGTAACCCGGATGATTAAATTTCGAAGCAAGCCGGAATGACTATATACATCATAAAAGGTGAGATTGTTGTTGATCGCAAAAAATTTCATAAACAACCTCAACTCATTCGAAGGTTCCGGAAGCAGATAGCAATGGTCTATATCGAGCACACGGTCAAATCTGCCGGGCATATGAAACCCAAGCCCGCTCCGGTTTATATCTTCGCCGGTTTCAATTTCTTCTTTTGTAAGCCAGCGACGGTTGGTAAAGGTATATTCGAGCTTATTGCGATACAGTTGGGTTTTGTCTGATGCAATGATCGGGTTGATCCGGGGTATTTGTACTTTCCCGATCCGTTCGAGCTGATCGATTACCTGTTGTTGCTTGATCTCAAGCTGTGATTCATAGTTCAGGTGCTGCCATTTGCATCCTCCGCATTGTCCGAAATGATAGCAGAATGGTTCGACACGCTTATCAGACAATTCATGAAATTTAAGTGGTACAGCCTCCAGGTAATTTTTTTTCTTTTTCAATATCCGTACATCCACCAAATCGCCTGGAGCGGTGCCGGAAATAAAAATCACCTGTCCGTTATTTTTACCAATGCCTTTCCCTTCGGCTGCTACGGACTCTACACGTATATTCCTGATAATATTGTTTTTTATTCTCATTTTGCGGCTGCAAATTTAATAAAGGGAAGTGGTTGAACAGATACCGGCTGCGATTATTTGCAATTTTAATGTTTCTTCGGTGGAGATGAACCAATGCGTGAACGAGAAAATGCTTAAATGGGTGGATAGGTTGATTCGTTTAATCGTTTAATTGAAAAACAGTGTGGTGGCATCCCCTTCAGGGAATTGAGGGGCAGTGCATGGATTTCGAATTTCGTATTTCGAGTTTAATGCTTCGAGTTTCGGGCTTCGGATTTCGGATTTATTCGGCTTTCGTATTTCGTGCTTCGTATTTCGCATTTCTGTCCTTACCAGCCTGAAACCTGCATCACATTTTTCTTTTTAATGAATGCCTCCTGATCATTCCATATTGTTTTGAGCCAGACATCGTTTTCGTTGTCAATGATTATTTTATGACCTTTTCCAACAATGTCAAGCACCTCTGCGCTTGAAGCCGGCTGACTCATAATATACGTATTCGGATGTGTAATAATGCCTTCCTGAAATCCCATACCCAGATTGATCAGAAGCAGAAGTAAGCCTGAAACTATAGCTAGAAGAACAAAATTACCGGCCTGTTTTCTGCGCTGTTTGAATTTCCCGTAAATGATTCCGGCAAGAAAAATCACGGCAAGCGTGATAAGCACAATTAACAGGTAATTGTAGTATTCGTGGTAAACACTTATAAAATATTCTTTATCGGAGTAGTTGTAGCCAACCAGATCATAGGCTTTTGCCAGACTTTCCATTTTTTCCAGGGCCATTTCATCTGAAGTGCGTATATAGTATTCATTCAGGTGATATAAAGCCATCGCATAATCACCGAGACCTTCCTTGATAAAGGCCATTTTCATCAGCATGGCAGGCGAACTCAGTTTGCCAACGGTATGTATTGAGTCGTAGAGTTCATAGGATCGCAAATATTTTTGTACGGCAAAAAGTGAATCTGCCCGGGCCTGGATACGTGAATAATCGATTGCTCCAGCGTAGTTTTGTACCGGATACAAATTCACAAATAATAATATGATTATTTTAAATATACGGCTTTGTAAATTTTGCATATCCTACTACCTTTGCATTCCCATTTTGAGGTAATTGGTCTTCCGAGGGGCAAATATAAAGAATAGTCTGAAGTAGGTATCTGAAGATTGGTTGCTTTTATTTGAACGGATTCGATAGCTCAGTAGGTAGAGCATCTCCCTTTTAAGGAGAGGGTCCTGGGTTCGAGCCCCAGTCGAGTCACAACGGTATCTGAAACTAAAGCAAAGAGGCCAGTAATACCAGAACCGGATTAGAAATAGTCCGGTTTTTATTAAGAAAGCGTTTGGACTGTTTTAGCTAACAGGATATTCCCCGGCTCCAAATCCAAACGTTAGACAGGAAAATGTGCTATAACTCTTTAAGCAATTTATTTTCTTTCGATTTTATTAATGTAAAATTCATTTTATCGACAATTTCGGTAATCAATATGATATATTCATTTGTTTTTAAATCATTTACAGGTACCCCGATGTTTTCATATGATTTGAGGATACTGCATACGTCTAATCTGTCCGTATCTTGTGCGGGTTGATAAGCGGAAGTATCATCGGCCGTTTTTGTTTCTGACAAAATCATGCAGGCCATAAGCGCCGTTATAACTTCTCGCAGGAGTTTATCAGGAGCTTCAAAATGGATATTGATTTGATCTGCTGTCATTGGGTGACCACCATTTTTGAAATTTTTGATTATTAAAAGGCTTATAGATAGTGCTAAATTCTTTTTGGCAGCAATGCTGAATTCATCCTCGTCAGGGCTTTCATAATTGCTTGCATGTTGTATCGCATAGGATATTTCAGCGCCAATAAGCACAATCAACCAACTTAACTGGAGCCAGATAAGAAACAATGGCAAAGCTGCAAAACTGCCGTAAATCGCGTTGTACCTGGATACATTAACTCCGAAATAGATAATACCCCATTGAACGATTTGAAAAGTACTTCCAGCTATTACTCCTGCAATCATGGCCGATTTGAACCGGACTGTGGTATTTGGCATGATCATATAAATCAGCGTAAAAAGTATCCAGACGACCATGTAGGGTAATAGTCTCAGTAGAGGAAAAATGATACCTTTGAATAAACCTATCAGGGTAACCGTTTCCGTCAGTGATGCGATCTCACTGGTAATAAATATGGTTAAGCTATTCGCAAGAACGATCAGTATAGGGCCAATAAGCATTATACTTAAGTAATCAGTGATTTTCCGGGTAATAGTTCGTTGCTTGCTTACATACCAGATACCATTGAAGGAGTCTTCAATGTTATTGAGTAGTTTCATTACTGAGTAGAACAGAAATGCTAATCCTATGCCCGCTACTAATCCGCCTTTAGTTGAATCAAGTAATGCCCGGGCAAACTCCAGGCTCTGTGCCAGCACTTCTTCCTGGCCGCTGAATTTTTCTAAAAGCTGGATCTCCAGTTCCTTGTCGAGGCCGAATCCTTTGGCAAGCCCAAAGGCCAATGCTAATACCGGTACTATGGATAATAAAGTAAAAAATGTAAGGGCAGAAGCCCGAAGTTGTAATTTATCATCCTGAAAGTGTTTGTACGATAGTATTCCAACTTTTAAGAATTGATAAGCATAACGTTTAACAATACCCTTATCGGACAAGTCAGACTTCCATATCCCTACTTTAAGGAAATGATTCAGGTCTTTTAAATAAGATTTAAGCTTTATCACAGGACCGGTGGTTGATGAATAACATTGCAAAAAAGCAATATAAAACAAATGTGGAAATTATTGATATTATAAAATTACTAAAGTTTCGCGCCTCTATTTGCAGCCAATTTGCCCTGGGAGATAAAAAGAAGTGAGGAATCAGGAAACAGGAATGCCCTGGATTTTGCGGATTGATCTGAAATTAGAGGAGACAGATCGTATTCATTGGGAATTCTGAAATTGAAACGTTGCTGTTTGCCATCGATGAGTGCCATGTAAGTGTAGGTCGTATTCCTGACCTTGCAACTCCCGAAAGCAATTAATAGTAGAATGAAGCCGGCTATACTTTTTGGCATTCTGAAGTTAATGGTTGGCGCCTAAAGGTCCTTGATAAAAGTATTGTGCTTAGCTATATTGCTACACACTTTAGCCCACTTTTTCTTGAATGCGTCTTTTGAATTCTTTAAAATTACTTGGTTTTGGAATGTTTCGATTTCCATCCCCTCAGAGTCACCTACGGGAGACTCTGAGGGGGGAGATGATACCAATAAATCGCTATGTTATCAATAAATTTTGTCTTATCATTTTAACTGAAAAACATCCTGGTTGTAATATAATTCTTTCATGACGATCACATAGCCAGGTATTATCTTTAAATAAGAGGCCTGTCCCCTGTAATTATTTTATATTTATTCTGTCAAAACTGGTGACAAGAGTTCAAACATATCAACAGTATGATACAGATACTAATGTTAGCTTTCAATTTCATCGGATATAATATGCTTGTATTTATTGTATAAGAATGAAATTATTAAAAGAAGTATTCCCAAAGAAACAAATAAAATGGTTTTTGCAATGGTGTCGAGGTGCGAAATATCATAGAGAAAAAGTTTGATAAGAGTGACTGCAAATAATGCTATGGCAACGATTCGCAAATGTTTTTTATTCTTCCAGATTCCCAGGGCAATGAGGAGTAAGGAATATACTCCCCAAAGTATACTTAATCCGAGTTTGTACGATTGGTTCGATTCAGCAATATCCATCCAGTTAATCAATTCACTGCTGACAACCCATAAAATAGAAGTATGCAATAAAAAATCAAATGCCATTTTTAAATCACTTTTCATAAATTCCTGGCGAATGTAGTTATAGCACGCTATAAGCAAGACAGAAACAAAAGTGAAGGAAATGTATCTTATGCCGATATTGAAGATGCCTTTATGATAATACTCGGATAAAGTTTTCGCCAGGTAGCTTTCACGCAATTCGCTGAGTGCATAAAGGCCCGTTGTCAAAAAGACCACAATTGCCAATGTATTGAATCCAAGATTAATGAACCCCAACTGCTGGTTTTTTAGTTTTTTGAAATTCACAAAAGATAAAACTGTGAGAAATAGCAATGAGTAATTGATTATCCAAATATATTTGAACATACTCAAATCATAATTCCTGTAGCCATTGGGATATTGCTGACCTTCAGTATCGATTGTAATGGCTGAATCAGCGTACAATTGATTCCAATAGGTAGCGATTTCTATTATGAAAGCATAATAAAGTGCAAGCAAGAGAATGGCAGGAATGGAGAAGGAAACAATTCGTAAAATTCCTTTCTGATTAATCAATGGAGAAGGATAATTTTTGTTGAGATTCAAAAAAATTATGAATCCGAAAGAGGCGATAAATAATAAGGAAGTAAGGAAATTGATGTTGAGTAGAAGAGTTATTCTTGTTTCCGTATGTTCAGGATTATACATGTCGTAACCTGTTGTCCAATCGTGAACAATGCTGAAAAAAGCCAAAATCATTAAAGGATAGCTTATTTTTTCATAGATAGGAAAATTTTTCGTTCTACCAATCCAAAATAGCAGAGCAGCTTCACCCACCCATAAAAGCGTTACCCAATTTCCATCTAACTGAACGGGAATTGCAATGGTTATGAAAACCAGCACTAGTCCAGCAACAAAATAAAACAGGTTTCGGTCGGCAAGTTTTTGCTTGTAAACAACAACACTAACAATTAAATGTACAATGGCATTGCAAAGTGTAAATAAACCTAATAATTGCTCACCTGTCTTATGGCTAGCCAAAATCGCGTATCCGATTCCATAAAAGATAAATGAATTTGCCAGCAATAGCAGTATATCCTCAGTTTCAAACTTTTGCTTTTGAATTACTTTGTAAGCGAGAGACGTCAAATAGAAAGTAGTAAAGAATAATGAGAGAAAAATAAAGGCCAATCCAAAGTGTTCATTGGTTTGATAGTTGGAAGCGTACCACGTAAAGTATATAAGCCAAGTCAACATGAATGACGAATAATAAAGCTTCTCCCAATACTTCTTAAAAGCGATAACAAGGATCCCGACATTAATAATTGCCATGTAACTGAAAAGTATATCAACTTTTTCCGAACCTTCGCTTAAAAGAAACGGAACTGCGTAGGCACCCACCAAGCCTATATGGGCAATGACTTGTCTATTGTAATTTATTGATGCCACAGTCGTAAAAGCGGTAAATATCAGCATTAAACCGAATGCGAAAATCTGAGGTATCAGGTCATAAAAACTGTAAGCTGAATAGGTAATAAAATACATAATTGCCATTGCACCACTTACAAGTACAGCACTATAGTTTTCGTATTTTTTCTTCAATTTCATTCCAAAACCCAGAAGCCCTGCTCCAGTTAGATATCCTAATATTATTCGTGTCAGAGGGCTTATTAACTCGTGCTCAATAGAATACTTAGCACCAATAGCCACACCAATAACCGTTATTGCAATACCAATTTTATTTATTAGGTTTTCACCAATAAATTTTTCAAGGTTGTATTTGAATTTCGGTGGCTTGCTGACTTTTTGGGAAGAATATTTTGGTGATTCTACTATTGTCTGTTGTTGCGGTGCGCGATAGGTGCCAGTTACTTTCTCTTTTTTGATTTCAAAGTCCGTGTTAGTTACAGGTCTGTCATGTTTTATTTCTACTTTTTCTGTGGTCTGTTTTGTCTCGGTAGTTTTCAATCGGTTTATTTCTTCCCGCAATTCATTTACTTCTCTTGAAAAGTTCTCCTGTCTTTTTATAAGGGTCTCCAGGTTTTCAAGAAGCTGACTTATTCTGTCTTGATTGTCAGTCATTTTTGTCTTTTTACAATGGGTGCCAACTTAAAGGATTTTATCCTTCGTTAAGCACTAAAATTAGCTATAATGATTGAAAAGGTTAACAATGAAGAATAAAATTTTATTGGGCTATGACGCGGGTTCGTAGTTATGCATATTCAATATTCTGGTTTGTTCTTTAGAGCGAAAGATTTTATGGTTTTAGCACCACATCGTTGACACATATTCGTTTTCATCCAAAGCATCGCCCTCTCAATCCCATGCACACCGCAAACGGCAGCTGCAGCAAAAAATACTGCGTTTAGCAAAATCGTTCTTCCAATCTATTCAAATTATGATAAATAGCCAATTTCGTGTACAAAAATTAATACAACGGCCGGCCACGGTTAACTATTTACAGATGCGCTTTTATCTAGCATCTCTTCTTGTCATTTCGTCCCGCTGCTAACGGGAGAGAAATCTTTACCGAATTGAAGGTCAACTGCTTTTCCTTTTCTTGCTGGCAAAGATCCCTCATCCAGCAAAGCTGGATTCGGGATGACAGTAGTGGTGATGATGGGCGGTTGTGGTTTTATATTTACAACACCGGCACAAGTCTCACCACCCTTTGGGCCTAAGCCGGAAGACTCAGCCCGAAGAGTTAGAAAAGATATGATCCGCAATTAGGTCGTAGGGCGACCCTACGACCAGGAAAAGATTGAATCCGTGTTATCGGATTAATCCGTGATTCAGACATTTTATAACGCAAATCAAGACCCTCTTCTTAAACCCAAAAAGTTCATTAGACCTTTTTGCATGAAGTGCAGGCGATCCCGCCAAGGCGGGATGCCTGGGATAACCCAGATGAAGTCATTGTTTATCAATGACTTTTGTCTGCCCATAGGGCAAAATTGTCAATCCTATTGACGATTTTGGGTTAAAACTTTCAGAAAACAGGAAAAATACCTAACACATGAACAGACAAAAAAAAAGCCGCCAGGCCATTAGGCCCGACGGCTAACTCAGGGAAATTAAAAAGCTGTCAGTAATGTACTTACTGGTCTAATCTACGTTATCGTGCAGATACCTGTTATTTCCAGTAAGTTGATTGTCATCATTCAGGTTATACCGCGAAATGTTGTGTTCCGAAGAATGCGGGGGATTATGCAGAACCACCTTTTTGCGTAAATACGCCGGCACATCCAGGCGCTCTTTCAGGTCATCGTCGGAAATATCATGCCCTTTAAGCCCTTTAAGCCGCTCTATTCGTTCCCTGGCTTTTTTCTCAAGTTCCTCCTTCCGCGGGTTGATCTTCACCATGCCCTCCCGGTCAAGCATATCTTTTCCGGTAACGGACACATCTTCGATAATCATCTCATCCTCCAACTCGGAAAACAACCCAATTTCATCGTCAGTACCCTCCTTCTTCACCGGGCCTTCGGTCTCATCCGTATCCCGGTTTTCAAAAAAGTATCCACGCTCAAACTCTTCCTTTGCACCTGCTGAGTCCTTCGTGCTTTCTTCCTTTCCGTTTTCAGTAAGGTTTGTATCTGCAGGGGTTGACTTGCGGGCGCCAAACGTCCGGAAAAGATCGATCTGCTTATTGGATTCAAGATCGATCACCCGTTTTTCATCAGACATCCGTACAGATGCCGATTCATCGTCGTTTTCAAATCCGGATGCAATTACGGTTACCCGTATGCTGTTTTCAAGCAAGGTATCTACGCCGTGGCCGAAGATAACCTCCGCATCTTCGCCAGCCATTTCCTGGATATATTCCGTAATTTCAGTAAGCTCATCCATCTGCAGTTCGGCCTGCTCGCCCGAAATGATGGACAGCAGTATCTTTTTTGCTCCGTGGATGTCCCTGTTATTCAGTAAAGGCGATGATATAGCCTCTTCTGCGGCCCTTCTGGCCCGGTTCTCCCCTTCTGTGGTGGCAGAGCCCATTACCGCTGCTCCTGCTGCCAGCATGACCGTACGGACGTCCTGGAAATCAACATTTACATAACCCGGTACTGTAATGATCTCGGCAATTCCTTTCGCAGCCGTGGTAAGCACATTATCGGCCTGAGCAAAGGCCTCGCTTATGGGCAGGTTACCGTGGACCTCACGAAGCTTGTCATTGAGGATCACCAGCACGGTATCGCAACATGCCTTGAGCTCGTTAATTCCTTCCCATGCGAGTTGCATTTTTTTCTTTCCTTCAAATCCGAACGGAACCGTGACAATGCCCACCGTGAGAATTTCCATGTCGTTGGCCACCTTGGCGATCACCGGGGCTGCACCGGTACCCGTGCCTCCGCCCATGCCTGCCGTTATAAACAGCATCTTGGTGTTGCTAACGAGCATGTCACGAATGTCGTCTTTACTTTCGATGGCGGCGTTTTTACCCGTTTCGGGATTGGCGCCTGCCCCAAGCCCGTCGGTGAGATTAATACCTATCTGCAACTTATTGGGTACCGGACTGCTTCGCAGCGCCTGTACGTCGGTGTTGCATACTACAAATTCCACATCTTTGATCCCCTGATTAAACATGTGGTTCACAGCATTGCTTCCTCCGCCACCCACACCAATCACCTTGATGATGGATTTGTGGTGTGCGGGAACTTCGAAGTTGTAAGCATTTTCTGACATAACTGATTAATTTTAAGAACTTTTCAGTTCAGTGAAAATTTAAATCTCTTTTGCTGAATATGTTTGGTTAATAATCCTTTTTAGTGTCCAGATCATCTATAAGCAATCCTTTTGTTTTCTCCAGGATCTTTTTGAAAAAATCGCCGCCGCCTGAAAACGTATAGGATTTGTCAAATTTCCCGTTTGACAGCGCTTCGTTGTACCTGTTTTCCCTTTCGTCGATGGCCCTGAAACCCGACAATACCAAACCGATTGTAGTGGAAAACATAGGGCTTTTTGCGGCTTCCACCTTACTCCGGCCGAGGTGCTCATTCGGATACCCCACACGGGCATCCATACCTGTCATGTATTCGAACAGCTGCTTCAGGTTTTGAAGCAGGGCGCCGCCACCCGTAATTACAATGCCGCCGGCCAGTTTTTGGTCATACCCTGACGTAATGATCTCCGCATGCACAATTTCGATGATCTCCTCCATCCGTGCTTCGATGATGCAAGCCAGGTTTTTGATAGATATCTCCTTCGGCGGCCGGTTTCTCAATCCGGGTATCGAAATAATTTCGTTCGGACTGGCTTCTTCCGCAATCGCCTTGCCAAATTTGGTTTTAAGCAATTCAGCCTGGTGGTTCAATACCATGCATCCCTGTTTGATATCCGAGGTGATGATGTTGCCTCCAAAAGGTATTACCGCGGTGTGACGGATAATATTATCGAAGAAAATGGCAATGTCGGTAGTGCCGCCCCCTATATCCACCAAACAAACGCCTGCTTCTTTTTCCTCTTCGCTCAACACAGAGAGGCTGGAACCCAACGGCTCCAGGATCAGGTTCTCGATCTTCAGTTCGGCCCTTCGCACACATTTGTTAATGTTGTTGATGGCATTCGTTTGCGCCGTGATCACATGAAAGTCCGCTTCCAGTTTTACCCCCGACATGCCTACCGGATCACGGATATCCTCCTCGTAATCCACGATATAATCCTGCGGCATCACATGTATGATTTCGCTTCCGGGCGGAATCACAATCCGGTACATGTCGTTGGTCAGCTTATTCACGTCTTCAATGGTGATCTCATCGTCCGTTGACGACCGGGTGATGCTGCCATGATGGATCGAGCTCCGGATATGCTGACCGGCAATGCCAACGTTTACCACATTGATATCAATTCCTGATTGCTCTCCGGCACTCTCAATGGCTTTCCGGATCGCGCTCACGGTTTTGTCGATGTTGGTAACAATGCCTCTGATCACCCCATCAGAAACCTCTTTACCCATGCCAAGTACTTCAAGTTTTCCGTACTCATTTTTCCGACCTACGATTGCGCAGATCTTGGTGGTCCCGATGTCAAGTCCCACAATTATTTTATCATTTTCCATGTTTCGTTATGGTTATGGTTTTTCTTTAGGTTATTATTCGCATACAATCTGATCTTTGTATTCCAGGCTTACCCTGTGGTAATAATTCCACCCTTTGAAAGGCAGTATTTTCATATAAAAAACATTTAGCTTTCTGAACTTTATCTCTATGTCTTCCGGCAGCCCAAACTCGATTACCTGTTTGGTAACCTGCGGATACATTTTAATCTTACCATCTTTAGCAATCTCCAACTGTGAAATCTGGGCTTTCCAGAACGGATCGGCATTGATAAACCGTATCAAATCGAAATAAGGCCGGTTCTGATCATCCAGCGTAAGCGAGGCTGTTTTCACAAGTTGATCCGTAAACTCCCCGCTTACAAGCATCACCCGCGAGGTAAACTTTTCCGATACAGGCAATACGGTTCCTTCTTCACTTATATAAGCGTCGGGTGCATCCGGCCGGATGATCCGGGCAATCGGCCTGCGCTGCGTAGCAACTACAATCAGGTTGCCCATCAGGTCACGGAAAATCTGGGCATCACTGATAAACCATTCTGCCTCCAGCCGTTTTTCAATAGCCCCCAGGTTCGGATTTTGCGGCATGCTTTCCTGCTCCGGATCCAATCCTTCGGCGTAAATAATGGCTAACAGGTCATTCTCATCAATAAAATAGTTATTGAACTGGTTCGTGATCTTTATTATTATTTTGCCGTTGAACCGGCGATCCTGTATCTTATCCGCAAATCCAATGGAAACAAATACCAGTACAACAGCCAGAAACCAGCCTGCTATGTTTTTAATTCTTCTATCCCGGATCAATTTTATCATGCCGTCAACTTTTGTTTAATGGGTTCCACTAACTGATCTATATCGCCGGCGCCAAGCGTAGCCAGCACTTCCAGCTTTTCACGGTCAAGCGCCGGCAGCACTTTTTCCCGCGACAAAAGCCTTTTATTATCCGATTCGATATGCTCAAATATCAGCTCAGAGGTTACGCCGGGAATGGGCTCTTCTCTTGCCGGGTAGATATCCAGAAGCAGAATCTCATCGGCCACTGACAGACTGCTGCCAAACCCTGCCGCAAAGTCTCTTGTGCGGGAATATAAATGCGGCTGGAATATGGCCGTAAGCCTTTTAGACGGATATAATGCCCGCAACGAACCTAAACATGCTTCTATCTCTACCGGGTGATGCGCATAGTCATCCACATATACCAGCTTACTGGTGTTGATCACAAATTCAAATCTTCTTTTTACCCCTTTGTATGTGGCAAGGCCTTGTTTGATTTCATCGCCTTTCAGGCCGGAATCGAGACATACTTTAATGGCAGCCACCGCATTTTCCACATTATGAAACCCCGGCTGGTGCAACTGAATATCACGTATGGATATTTCCATATCAACATAGTCGAACATGAATATCCCCTTTTCAATCCTGATATTTTCCGCGTGACACCCTCCGTCTGCCAATCCGTAGGTATATAAATTCTCACGCCTGGCAATTCTATCCGTAAGATTGTCGTTGATTAGCACACGCCCGTCCGGGCCGGCTTTATCTACAAATTCATTAAATGAAATTTCAACGTTCCGGCTATTTCCATACACATCCAGGTGGTCAGCATCCATAGAGGTTACCACCGCATAATCGGGATGAAGCCGGAGAAATGACCGGTCGAATTCGTCCGCCTCCAGCACCAAGATCAATTCGCCCGTTCCCAGCTCGTTGGTAATAAAATTCGATTCGTAATTAGTAGATATCCCCCCCAGTAAAGCAGTCACCTTCCTGTGCGCATGCTTCAGAAGGTGAGTAATAATGGCACTTGTGGTCGTTTTGCCGTGTGTGCCGGCTACCGCCACGGTAAAAGCGGTTTCGGAGATCATTCCCAGCACTTCGGAACGCTTCAGTACAGTAATATCCAATGACTTCAGGTAGTTAAACTCACTATGATTATCCGGAATGGCAGGAGTATAAACCACGCACCCCGTCTGGCCTGCAGCGATTACCTCACCGGGTATCAGGGCGGTATCATCTGTAAAATGAATTTCAATCCCCTCTCCGGCAAGTTGATCGGTAAGTGCCGTGCGCGTGCGGTCGTAGCCATGCACCTTTACGCCCAGGTTTTTAAACCACCGTGCCAGGGCACTCATACCAATGCCGCCGATGCCAATAAAATACACAATATGTATATTTTCAATCTTCACGTTTTTTCTTCATTATTCACTAATTTCAAAATTTCCTGGGCTATATCTTCGGTAGCGTCCGGTTTGCCAAACAACGCAATATTTTCACTTAATACCGCTCTCCGGTCGCTATCACGAAGCAGGGCCATGGCTACACTCACCAATTCCTTCACCGCATTTTTGTCTTCAACGATCAATGCGGCATTCTTTTCTGCAAGCGCAAGTGCATTTTTGGTCTGATGATCTTCAGCCACATTCGGCGACGGAACAAAAATCACAGGCTTTTTTACAAGACACAGCTCCGAGATTGACAGTGCACCGGATCTGGAAATCACAATGTCAGCTACGGCATATGCCAGGTCCATCCGGTCTATAAACTCCAGTAACCGGATATTTTCATCATCAAAACCAGCCATTCTTTCCTGCATTTCTTTATGATAGAATTTTCCCGTTTGCCATATTATCTGCACACCGGTCCTGATCCACGCTTCCATATTGCTGATCATGCTCTCATTTATGGTTCTTGCGCCGCCGCTGCCCCCCAGCACAAGTATGGTTTCCCTGAGCGGATCGAGCGAAAAATAGGTGTCGCCCTCGTTTTTCTTGTCTGTGATATTCAACATATTTTTCCGTACCGGATTGCCTGTAATCACGATTTTATCTTGCGGAAAATACCGTTCCATATGCTCATAGGCAACGCACACTTTATCCACTTTGCGGGCCACAGCCTTGTTTGCCACGCCAGCGTATGAGTTTTGCTCCTGTATCAGTGTTTTAATCCCCTTTCGTGTGGCTGCAAGCATTACAGGACTGCTTGCGTAGCCTCCAAAACCGGCAACCACATCCGGTTTAAATGCCTTTAGCAGCCACATTGATTTCAGTACACTGTGGATGACCTTGACTGGAAACAGCAGGTTTGACAGTGTAAATCTGCGCTGAAAACCACTGATCCATAAGCCTTTAATTTCGAAACCGGCCTGCGGTACCCTGGTCATCTCCATCTTTCCGTGGGCGCCCACAAAAAGTACTTCTGCATCCGGAGCCATCTCCTTGATTTTGCCGGCTACAGCGATAGCCGGATAGATATGCCCCCCGGTGCCTCCGCCGCTGAAGATCAGCCTGATTTTTCGCCTGTATGTTTCGTTACCTTTCAATTTTTTTTTATTGCTAAGCAGCTTTTGCTATGTTTTTAACTTCTCCTGTATTCTGGTCCCATGTGTAATCCACCTCCCCCCTTGCTACACTCTGAATGATCCCGAGGGATATACCCGTAAAAAATAAAGAAGTACCACCCATACTTAACAGTGGTAAGGGAAGCCCGGTAATAGGCCCCAGCCCCACCACTACGGCCATATTCACCATGGCCTGCATCACGATCGCAAAACTCAGCCCTGCCGACAAAAGTCCGCCAAAAGCGCGTTCGCTGTTAAATGCAGCGCGCATGCCCCGGTAAAGCAGCACGAGGTACAACATCAGGATAACGATACCCCCCACCATGCCGTACTCTTCAATAATAATGGCATATACAAAATCGGAATACGAGTGCGGTAGAAAATTACGCTGGCCGCTTTTGCCAGGGCCCTTTCCAAAAACCCCTCCGGTGGCAATTGCAATGTGTGCCTGCTCAGCCTGGAAAGGCATCTCCGTCTTATCCAGAAAACTTGCAATCCGGTTCCGCGCCGTTTCACCCCGCTGACCGAACGACATGGCTACAGCGCCCACCATAAAACCCACAAGGACCAGCATGGCAAGATATTTTACCGGAACCCGGCCGATAAACATTACCAGCATGCAGGTAGCAAACAACAAAGCAGCTGTGGAAAGATCGGTCATGGCAATCAGGCCGCAGATTATGCCGATCCAGATCAGGATCGGGATCAGCGATTCGCGGATGTCTCCGATATTTTGCTGCCTTTTGGACAGCATACTGGCAAGGCTTGCGATAAGCGCCAGCTTTGCCAGGTCGGAAGGCTGGAACACCTGCTTGATCACCGGTATTGTAATCCAGCGTGAAGCTTCATTTATTGTTGTGCCTGATTGCCAGGCAAACAACAGCAACGGCACGGATACCAGCAAGGCAAAACGGCTTAACCTGGAGTAATACCTGTAGTCAATTTTGTGAGCAACCCACATGGCAAACAGGCTTAGCACCACCAGGGCAGTGTGCTTGATCAGGTAAATTTCAACAACTTCCATATTCCGGTAAGCCAAGGAACCCACAGCACTATACACCACCAGAATACTCAGGATAGACAGTATCATAACGATGACCCAGATAACCGGATCGCCTTGTAAATTTTTTTCAGCCCATTCTTTCATTGATACATTTATTTAGTGTCTGTCCATAAAGTCCGTAATTCAAACATCCTTACTTTATAGACAGACTTTATTTAAGCCAATTTGCCTTATTGAATCAATTCCACTTCATTTTTAAGTTCCCGGACAGCCTCCCTGAACTGGTTTCCCCGGTCTTCATAATTTTTAAACAGGTCAAAGCTTGCACAGGCAGGTGAGAGCAATACCACATCGTTCTTCTGTGAATATTCGTATGCTTTCCTTGCTGCCTCTTTGATGTTATCCGTTTCGAATATTTTCTCGATTACATCCTGAAATGCTTCCCTGAGCTTACTATTATCAACTCCCAGGCATATCAGCGATTGCACCTTTTTTTCTACCAGTGGCCTGAGCCTGTCATAGTTATTGCCTTTATCTACTCCACCGGCAATCCATGTTACAGGATTATCATAAGTGTCAAGCGCGTAATACACTGACGCTACATTAGTAGCTTTGGAGTCATTTATAAACAGCACTCCGTTTACCGTGTCAATCAGTTCCAATCTGTGCGGGGCGCTTTGGTAGGATTTCAGGCCTTCGATGACCTTTCCGGCATCTGCACCCAAATCCAGCGCTGCCGCAACCGAACACATTACATTGATAAAATTATGTTTGCCTTTCAAAGGAATATCCGATATGGACACCTTTAGTTCTCCGATTTGCAGATACAGTTCGTGAACAGTGGCAAACGCATGCGGATTTTTGACCGACACACCCTGTTTTATAAACCGGGTTTCTGATTTTTTTAATCCCGACAAAATCACTTTGTCATCCTGCAGGTAAATAAAATAATCGGCTGGTTCCAGATTTTGCATTATCCGAAATTTAGACGCTGCATACCGGTCGAAATCATAGTCATACCGGTCTAGATGGTCGGGGGTAATGTTAAGCAGGATTGAAACGTTGGGGTGAAATGAATGCATCCCGTCAAGCTGGAAACTCGATAACTCCACTACATACCATTCTTTATTATCCACGATCACCTGCCGTGCCAGGCTATCGCCTATATTTCCTGCTATTCCCACATCAAAACCGGCAATTTTAAGCAGATGATACGTCAACCGTGTGGTTGTAGTCTTACCGTTTGTACCGGTAATGGCAATGAATTTTGCTTGGGTGTGCATGCAGGCAAATTCGATTTCGGAAATAACCGGAATCAGCCTTGCTTTGGCTTCCAATACCACGCCGGCATTTTCGGGAATACCCGGACTCTTTACGATCATATCAGCATTATGAATTTCCGCATATGAATGAGCTTCCTGTTCATACCGTATATGATACTTTTCGATATCTTTCAGATACTTGTCAGCAATGACACCGGAATCCGAAACGAAAACATCGTAACCACGGGATTTTGCCAACAGTGCAGCTCCTGTTCCGCTCTCTCCTGCTCCCAATATGACGATGTATTTATGCATTGCGTTTGCTTTATCTGAGTTTGAGTGTTGCTAATGTTAAAATGGCCAGTAAAATGCCGCTTATCCAGAAGCGGGTCACAATTTTGGCTTCATGGAAGCCTTTCATCTGGTAATGATGATGCAACGGCGACATCAGAAATATCCTCCGACCTTCGCCATATTTTTTTCGGGTATATTTAAAGTATCCGACCTGAAGGATCACCGAAAGGCTTTCGATCAGGAAAATGCCACAAAGAATTGGTATCAGCAATTCTTTGCGGATGGCGAAGCACAATACAGCGATAATGCCGCCAAGGGTAAGGCTGCCCGTATCTCCCATAAATACCTGTGCGGGATAGGTATTGAACCAGATAAAACCAATGCAGGCCCCTACCAGCGCCACGCTGAAAATTACCAGTTCACCCGCATTGGGTATGTACATGATGTTCAGGTACTGACTGAAATCGACCCGGCCAGATACATACGCCAGCACAGCCAGTGTCAGAACAATAATGGCCGAAGTGCCTGCAGTCAGGCCGTCCAGCCCATCGGTAATGTTTGCGCCATTTGATACTGCCGTCACAATAAATATCACTACAAGGGTATAAACTATCCACGTATAATCCGGGCCAAAAAATGAGATTTCTTTATAATCCGCCTCATTGTCTTTTACAAAAGGAATGGTGGTGATGGTGGATTTAATATCTTCAAACTGAGGTACTGCCTCTCCGGTTTCTTCGATCACAACAGGGTCTGAAAACTGCCTGACAACCACATCTTCATGAAAATAAAGAGTAAGACCTACAATAAGCCCAAGTCCCACCTGGCCAATAATTTTTGACCATCCGGCAAGTCCCTTTTTGTCTTTCTTAAATACTTTGATGTAATCGTCCAGAAAGCCGATGATACCCATCCATAAGGTGCTCACCAGAAGCAAAATGATATAAATATTGTCAAGCTGGGCCAGCAGCAGGGTTGGAACGATGATGGCCAGGATAATAATCACACCCCCCATGGTAGGCGTACCTTTCTTCCGCATCTGCCCTTCCAGTCCGAGGTCGCGTACATCTTCCCCAATCTGCTTTTTCTGCAGCTTATTGATCAGACTTTTTCCCAATAAAACGGTGATCAGCAGTGAAAAAATCATAGCCATACCCGACCTGAAGGAGATGTATTGCCAGACACCGGCTCCTATCAGATCAAATTCCCTGTCGAGATAATCAAACAAGTAGTACAGCATATTTATACTTAATGTCTCGTTAAGCTGAGCATTTTGCCCAGCACATCTTTATCGTTAAAAGGATGCTTCACCCCTTTTATTTCCTGGTAAATTTCATGTCCTTTTCCTGCAACAAGAATAATATCGCTGTTACCAGCAAGCATGCACGCAGTCTTAATGGCCTCCTCTCTGTCAACCATAGATAGTGTTTTTTTAAATTCCAGCGGACCGACCCCTTCCTGCATATCGCGGATAATGGCTTCCGGATCTTCGCTACGCGGATTGTCCGAAGTCAGGATCACTTTATCGCTGTATTTGCAGGCAACAGAAGCCATCAGTGGTCTTTTCTCTTTATCGCGATCGCCACCGCATCCTACCACGGTGATCACCCTTTCGTTACCTGTCCGGATTGACTTTATGGTTTGAAGCACATTTTTCAGTGCATCAGGCGTATGCGCATAATCAACAATCGCTGTTATGTCAGATCCCGACCTGATTTGTTCAAATCTTCCTGACGCTGCATCCATTTCAGAAATCGCAGTTAAAACATCCTCCCCGTTTTCACCGATTTCCACTGCTGCACCATAGACGGCGAGTATGTTATAGGCATTAAAGGTACCGATAAGCTTAAACCACACTTCTTTGTCATTAATATTCAGTTCGAGCCCCTGAAATGTGTTTGAAAGCACTTTTGCTTTATAATCCGATATATTTTTGAGGCTGAAAGTTTTTTTTCGGGCTTTGGTGTTCTGCAACATGATCTTCCCCCGCTTGTCATCGGCATTTACCAATGCACAGGCATACATTGAAAGCCCGTCGAAAAATGCTTTTTTGATTCTTATATATTCTTCAAATGTGCCGTGATAGTCGAGATGCTCGTGTGTAATGTTGGTAAAAATACATCCGTCAAAATCCAGCCCGGTAATGCGGTTCTGCGAAATGGCATGGCTGCTTACTTCCATAAAACAATGGGTGCAACCAGCTTTTACCATACCAGCCAAAAGCTTGTTGATTTGAAGTGCATCAGGAGTGGTGTATGATGATTTGATCACCTCATCGCCGATCTGGTTGGCAACGGTAGAAATAAGGCCTGTTTTATATCCAAGCTTACTAAAAACACCGTACAGCAGGGTTATTGTAGTGGTCTTTCCATTTGTGCCTGTAACTCCCCAAAGTTTTAATTTTGAAGATGGGTTGCCATAAAAATTGGCGGCCATTATGCCAAGCGCTTTTGACGAATGATCTACTTTAACATAGGTAACATTTTTCTCCAGCTTTGCCGGGAAGTATTCACATATAACCGAGGCAGCGTCAAGGCTCGTTGCGTCCTGTATGAAATGATGGCCGTCAAAACGTGTACCCGCTATGGCTATAAATAAATCGCCTTTGACCACATCCTTACTGTTGAAAGTAATGCGCTTTACTTCCTGTTCCATATTGCCCGACACCTCCAGCAACTTCACTTTATATAATATGTCTTTCAGTACTGCCATATTAACCCAGTTTCAATGTTACACTGGCATGATTTTTTAATGATTTACCCGGTGCCAGTGATTGTTTTATGACCCTGCCAATACCCTTATATTTAATTTCGACACCCCTGTTTTCAAGCAGGAATACCGCATCACGCAATGTCATTCCCGTTACATCGGGCATCAGGCTCGAGGACGTTTTGTTGGGCCTCCAGTCTATCGAATTATTGTTTATCTTCGATTTTACCCACTCTTCATCGCTTAGGGCATGATTGGATATGCCCATGTCATTGCAAATCAATTTTAGATCATTCACGTTGCCTGAACGGATTACCGGGAAAATACCCTTTTCAGGGACGATGTCATCCGCCAGCGATTTGTGCATTTTAATATTCCGTACATATATCTTATCCGAAATTTCTCTGAACACAGGTGCGGCAACACTATTGCCATATTTATAGATCCCGCGTGGGTTTTCGATGACCACAATGCAGCTATACATGGGATCGTCTGCAGGGAAATATCCTACAAATGAAGTATAGTATTCATTGATGTATTTCCCGTTTTTGAATGTAACCGCGGTGCCCGTTTTACCGGCAATTTTGTATAGCGGTGTGTAAATGTTTTTAGCGGTTCCGTTTTCAACTGCCCCTGTAAGAATTTCTTTCAATTTTTCGAGGGTTTGCTCCGAACACATTTTTTTAGTAAGTACAGCGGAATTAAAACTTCGTAGTTCTTTGTCGGCATTGTATAATCTTTTCACTATCACCGGTTTGATCATAACTCCGTCGTTTGCAACACCGTTATAAAGCACCAGAGTTTGCAGCGGTGTAAGCTCCAGGCCATAGCCGTGTGCCATCCAGGGCAGGGTAATACCACTCCAATCTTCCGGTTTCTTGATTTTGGGCACGCCCTCCCCCTGCATCTGAAAACCCAGCGGACGTGTGAGGCCAAGATCTTCGATATACTTATAAAATTTTTCGGGCTTCAGACCAAAATACTTGTCGGCAAGTTTAGCCATAGCCACATTTGAAGAAAGTTCGAATGCCTGGCGCACCGTGATAGTGCCATAGCCACCTTCATAATGATCTTTCACCTCTTTATCGTAGATCTTCAACCTCCCATTCCCGGTAGCTATAGTATCACTAAGCTGAATGTTGTTTTCTTCAAAAAGGGCAATCATGGTCACAAGTTTAAAAGTAGAACCGGGCTCCCTTAACCCGTGACTCCCGACGGCATAATTGTACCGTTCGCCATATTTGCCATTCGAATATTTACTTAAGTTTGAAATTGCCTTTATCTCCCCGGTTTTCACTTCCATCACCACTACACTTCCGTAGTCCGCATTATGTTTTTCCAGCGCCCGGAGCAACGCCGATTCTACAACATCCTGGAGGTTTATATCGATCGTAGTTTCAAGGTCGTAGCCATCTACTGGCCTCACCTCACTGCCGTCAAACACGGGTTTCCAGTTTCCTCCGGCAACCTTCTGGTATAAAGCCTTGCCGTCGCGCCCGGCAAGCATCTGGTTGAAGCTGTATTCCAGGCCGGCGCCCTGATTGTTCATATTTATATACCCTATGGTGCGGTTTGCCAGATAGGTGAAAGGATGGAAACGCTTTTCTGATTTCTCGAAAATCACACCTCCTTTAATCCTTCCTTCACGGAAAACAGGCCATGAAGACATTTCCTTTTTTTGCTGATAATTGATCAATTTGCGATTCAGAATAAGATACTGCCTGCCTGACAGACGGGCATCGTTGATCCTTCTTTTATATTCTTTTGCGCTTTTGTCTTTAAATTTCTGCGAAAGAAGCAGGCACAAAGAATCAATCTCTGCTTTATAAAGTTCATCGGAAGCCCTGGAGGGATCGAATGCCACTCTGTAAAATGGCAGCGATGTAGCCAACAGACTGCCGTTATCGGACAGGATGTTCCCTCTCGTTGCTTTTACTGTACGGTACTGCAGGCCGATTCTCTCTGCCATGGATATCCATTTGTCTCCCTGAACAACCTGTATGTTCACGATCTTGTAAATAATTACAAGGCCAAACAGGAATACAAAAATAAATGCAACCCGAACGCGCAGTAATATGGAATTCTTAATGTTCACTTTTTTTCAAAACAATTTTATAAGGAGGTGATTTACTTTCCTCCAGTCCCTGATCTTTCACCTTTTTTGCAACTTCAGACTGCAACCTTGCATACATGTATTCCGCCTTCAGGGTGGTATAGTCGGCGCGCATATCTTCAACCTCAATCTGCAATATATTTACTTTACGTTGTGTCGATTCGGCATAATGTGTGTTTCCGACATAAACCACCCCGAGAAAAGTAAAAAATATCACATGCGGAATATACTTTACTGGCACTGCCTGGTCAAAAGCAATCCCTGCATGCCATTGCTCGATCCACCGGAAAATAGATTTTCCCCTGTTTTTATATTCACCAATTTTATATGTGTTCTCTGCCATCGTTATATTTTTTCACCTATTCTGAGCTTTGCGCTTCTTGCCCTGCTGTTTTCTGCCAGTTCGTCCGCAGTCGGAGTAACCGGTTTTCTTACAACAGGCAGCATGGGCCTCATCAGATTTCCATAAAAGTCTTTTTCGGGTTTGCCGGCAAGATTGCCGTATTTGATCATATATTTCACCTTACGGTCTTCAAGCGAATGATATGAGATAACTACGAGCCGCCCCTTTGGTTTGAGTATGATCACAGCAAGTGAGAGCATCTCTTCCAGGGCAGCCATCTCCTCATTTACCTCGATACGCAAGGCCTGAAATATACGTGACATGTACTTTATTTCTTTGCCCTTCGGGGCAAGTGCTCCGGCAATTTCTTTCATCCGGTTCACGGTATGGATCGGCTCCACCTTGCGCTGATTTACGATGGCACTGGCAAGCGTCCTGGCATTACGTATTTCGCCGTAGGCAGAAAATACCCTTTGAAGTTCTTCTCCTGAATATTCATCCAGCACCACTCTTGCAGTTAGCCTGCCTTCACGGCTCATGCGCATATCCAGAATTGCATCAAAACGTGTGCTGAAGCCTCTTTCTGCCGAATCGATCTGGTGTGAAGAAACACCCAGATCTGCCAGTATGCCATCTACAGTGGTTATTTTATGCATTTTCAGATATCTGACGAAATACCTGAAATTAGCATCGATAAACTTAAAACGGGGATCATCCATAAAAGCCGTTGCATTAGCTTTGGCATCCGGATCCTGATCGAAAGCAAATAATTTACCGCTTCCGAGTGATCGTAATATTTCAGCTGCATGTCCGCCTCCGCCAAAAGTCAGGTCAACATACACGCCTTCAGGATTGATATGCAACCCTTCTATGCTTTCTTTCAACATTACCGGATTATGATATGGATCAGGCATTAAATTCAACATTACTCATTCAGATATTTTTCAGCCAATGCAGAAAGTTCCTGAGGATCTTTAATTAGATAGTCCTCGTATTTACCCGGATTCCAGATTTCCATCCGGTTGCCCATTCCAACCAATACACATTCCCTTTCCAGCGCTGCATGAATGAGCATACTTTTAGGAATCAGAAACCTGCCGGCATTGTCCAGTTCTACCGAAGCGCTTCCTCTGAAAAAATTGCGCTGCAAACGCCTGTATTCAACATTGAATTCATTCAGGCCGGCAATCCTGGAAAAAATCTTTTTATACTCTACTAAGGGATACAGGAGCAGGCACGGCTCAAATCCCTTCACCAAATACAATTCAGTGCTGGAGGATTCAGGTAACGATGCCTTTAACCTGGAAGGCAATACAAGCCTTCCTTTGGCATCGAGCTTACATTCATATTCGCCTGTAATGAATAACATATCCCCAGAGTAAACCTACTTCCAATAACAAACATCCGTAAAAAAAATGGTAAAGTCAACCACTTTCCCCCACTTTTTACCACTTTTATGTAATAATGTTTTTTTTTCTCACACTTCCGTAAGCAGAAAACACGGTTTGAAGCCAATAGAGCTGATTATCAACGGATAACGGATGGCGAGGCCGGAATTTTATGGATTGGAAGAATAACGGGATGTGGGTCGTTATATCAGAATGTGGATTATCGGCGAAAATTTATTGGAATCAAGCAATTACCACATAATAACGGATTATTTTTCCCTTTCAATGGTAAAGGTTACAAGCTCTTTGAGTGAACTTTTATAGTCAGTATCTTCAAATTCATCTAAAATTTCAATGGCCCGGCGATAAAAATCCTGCATGACAGTTTGTGCATACTGAATTCCTCCTTTCGAGTCTACAAATTCAATTACCCTGCTTACCTTGCTGGCCTGACCATTATTACTCCTGATCATCCTAAGTATCTTCTTTTTCTGCAGCCAGGAGGTGTTTTGAAGTGCATAAATCAACGGAAGTGTCAGTTTTTTCTCTTTTATGTCGATACCCAAAGGTTTGCCGATATCGTTGGTACCATAATCAAACAGGTCATCTTTGACCTGGAATGCCATACCTACATATTCGCCGAAGGTTTTCATTTTGCTTACAACCTCCTGGCTGGCGCCTGACGATGCAGCCCCCACCCCACAGCATGATGCGATCAGGGAAGCCGTTTTTTGTTTGATAATATTGTAGTACACATCTTCCGTGATATCCAGGCTTCTTGCTTTTTCGATCTGCAACAGCTCTCCTTCACTCATTTCCTTTACGGCATCCGAAACAATTCTGAGCAGTTCAAAATCTTTGTTGTCCACCGAAAGCAGCAGGCCGCGTGAGAGAAGATAATCTCCGACTAAAACGGCGATTTTATTCTTCCACAATGCATTTACTGAAAAAAAACCTCTGCGGTAGTTTGCATCATCCACTACATCATCGTGTACGAGTGTAGCAGTGTGAAGCAGCTCGATCAAAGAAGCACCGCGATAAGTTGCTTCTGTGATGCCTCCTGTGACGCCCGAACTCAAAAAAACAAACATAGGCCGCATCTGTTTTCCTTTGCGTTTCACGATATAGTTCATGATCTTGTCGAGCAATAACACATCGCTCTTCATGGACTGCCGGAATTTTCGTTCAAATTCCATCATTTCCATGGCAATAGGAGCCTGTATTTGCTTTAGTTTGGCTTTCATGAGCAATAAAAGATTACAATATTACTACCATTTAGCCCCAAACCAAAGCCATGATTTCTTATTATTGCCATGAAAATTAAGGTCATATTATGATACGTATCAACAATATTATCCTTGAATCTTTACACAATCACAAACACATGCTGGCAGATATCCGGTACGAAACAAATGGCATAAAAAAGCCCATTATTCTGTTTATTCACGGATTTAAAGGGTTTAAAGACTGGGGTCATTTTAATCTAATTGCAGATTACTTTGCGGACAACGGATTTGTTTATTCCAAAATAAACCTTTCACACAATGGCACCACACTCGACCAGCCCGAAGATTTTGCCGATCTGGAAGCTTTTGGCAACAACAATTTCAGCATCGAACTGGACGATATCGGAGTTATGATTGATTTACTGCAAAGCGAGGAAAATCCGGTACCTGAAAAGGAAATTGACAAAAACACGATCTACCTGACCGGTCACAGCCGTGGCGGCGGCATGATAATACTTAAGGCTGCCGAAGATAGGCGAATCAAAGGCATTGCTACCTGGGCAGCTCTTTCAGATTTGTTGAAAATATGGCCGGAAGAGGTGCTGCAGAAGTGGGAGAAAGACGGTGTTTTCTATATTTTCAACAGCCGTACAAAACAAAACATGCCACTTTACTACCAGTTGGTGCAGGACGTAAAAAATCATCCGGATCGGCTGAACATACCTCAAGCAGCAGCTTCCATTACTTGCCCGTGGCTGATCTGCCATGGCACCGAAGATGAATCCCTGCCATTAACAATGGCTACTGACCTGAAATTATGGAATAAAAATGTAACACTTTTTATTATTGAAAACGCAGGTCATACCTTCGGTGGCAAACATCCGTACGAAATCAGGGAATTGCCGCCGGACACTAAAAAGCTGGTGGAGGAAACGAAAGTATTTTTCGATTTAATTAGGTAAAGCAAGCCTCAGAAAATATCCCAGACGCGGAATAACGGGAAACCTGACTATCACATATGGACACCCGGTTTAGACGAGTGTGAAATTTTTCATCATCTTGGAATTTTCTGGTCCGGAAGCAACCTGCCTGTCCCTGCCTTATCGGTCAGACATACGAGCTTCCGAACCAATTTTGTTGCAGGTGTAACAAGCGAATGAAGTCACTTGCCCGACTTGATCGATCGGTGTTCTGTGCCTCGATCTACAAGGTTGTAGGGTGACCCTACGACCATGACCCTACGACCAGAGTAAGTGAAGTTTCATCTTTTAATATTTTCTTCATACAGTTTTATCCAGTCTTTAACTGACATTTTGGCTATAAGTTCACCAATTAATTGATACGGTATCTGATCCATTTTTTTAAAGCGGATACAACTTTTCCCCATATCCGGTTTACGGTTGCATTGTTTTATGTATTCTTTAACAAACCATGCTGATAATTTTTGATTTGCATAGATACCCATGTGATAAAAACCGATGAAGTTTTTTTGTGATGCAATACTTGCAAAAGGTAACGGAGCTTCCGGATCACAATGGTAGCCTGCGGGGTATAAATCGTGCGGAACCACATATCCTATCATACCGTAATTCATTTCTTCCGCAAATCCTTTCGGTAAATTAAAAATTATGGTTTCCCGCAGTTTTTTGAAATATTCAATTCTGTCCGGAGGAACCTGCGCTAAATAATCCTGTACTCGTGTTGCTTTCGATTGCATATTCTATCGTTTGTAATAAGTATAAAGTTACAAATTAGTAAAAATATGAGATTTTTTGCCTGTTGCCACGGTACAGCCCGGTGCAAGGGTCATAAACCGGTGTTTATCTATAAAGGATGCATACTTAGCGGTATGCAAAACATGTATCATTCAGCCTGCAATAACGTCAGCCAGGCGTCTTCAATTTTGCCGCCGGCCAGCAGTTCTTTAGCATACACATGAAGATGAAAAACGTATGATTCCCGGTCGTTTTTAAACCTTTCCCTGAGTTCTTTCATGCTTGAATCATTTGTGTAATGCTGGATGGCTTCCTTTTCAGGTAATTGCACTACATTGCCCAGCTTTCCGAGGTCATTTCCAGTCAACACAATGCTGTTTTTTATTCCATCAGGTATATTGTCAACACCGATCCCTTTCGTTGCCAGTGGTTTGGAAATTTCAAACAGAGAGGTTTCCCCAGCTCTTGTGTACCAATTACCGCCCATCCTTCCGATCGCATCCAGTTTACAGGGGTCTATCCGTAAGTTTTCGTCAAGTATTTCTTTTTTAATATGAGCCAGCAGCACTTCACAGATCACCAGGTTTCCAGCTCCGCCTTCTTTACCAAGCGGAACAACCTCATTTACCCTGCATTCAAATGCCACCGGCGATTCTCCCACCCTCGGCGGTTTTACCTTCTCCGAAGCTACCATCGTTAGTCCTGCTTTTTCAAATTCGTTAACACCTTTTTCATACTCGGTGCTCGAAAGCGACATTTGCTCGGCGATGGCATAATTCACAATATTTATGACCACTTCCGGATTTGTATTAACATTGTCGAGTGTATGTTTGGTAGTATTGTCCCTCACCCGGCGCGAAGGAGAAAAAATAAGGATAGGAGGGTTGGCGCTGAAGGCATTAAAAAAACTAAACGGACTCAGATTAATATTTCCATCCAAATCCATTGTGCTTGCAAAGGCAATCGGCCTGGGAGCCACAGCGCCCAGCAAATACCCATGAATTTTCTGAACACTTACTTTTTTCGGATCAATGGTTAGCATCTACTTAAACATTTTGAATTCAAACAATATTTCCGGTACATCAAAAACCGCCTGAAGGCAACACTTCCGGATGGGAAAATCACTTCCTTCGGATACGTCTTTCCAGTATTAAGTGCAGGATCATTTGATGGCAGCATGTTGCGATAATGTTTGTTCAAAGGTAAAATTTTGTTTGTAAAATAAATACGTAAATCATCCATAGTAAGCTTAATATGACCATTTTAATTACGTAATTTTGCGGCTTAAAATTCGAATTACAGCAATATATGTCGCTTTCAGCAAAATATAATCCGAAAGAAGTAGAAGACAAATGGTACCGTCACTGGCTCGATCAGGGATTTTTCCACTCCGAACCCAACCCTGAAAAGGAACCTTATACCATAGTAATTCCGCCTCCGAATGTCACTGGCGTGTTACACATGGGACACATGCTAAACAATACCCTCCAGGATGTTCTTATACGTAGAGCCAGAATGATGGGTAAGGAAGCGTGCTGGATACCGGGTACTGATCATGCTTCTATTGCCACCGAGGCAAAGGTAGTAAAAATGCTGAAAGACCGGGGTATCAGAAAACAAGATATTACGCGTGAAGAGTTTATAAAACATGCCTGGGCATGGACCGAAAAATATGGCGGGATCATTCTTGAACAGTTGAAAAAACTAGGTGCTTCCTGCGACTGGGATCGTACACGATTTACCATGGAGCCTGACCTGTATGATTCGGTAATCAACGTATTTGTTGATCTCTATAAAAAAGGAAACATCTACCGTGGATACCGAATGGTAAACTGGGACCCGGCCAGCCTGACTGCCCTTGCTGATGACGAAGTTATTCATAAAGAGGTGGCTTCAAAGCTTTACTATGTGAAGTACAACATCGAAGGGGAGGATGGTTTTCTTACGATTGCCACCACACGGCCCGAAACCATCCTGGGCGATACCGCCATTTGCATACACCCCAACGATGAACGCTTTCGTCATTTAAAAGGGAAAAAAGCCATCGTGCCATTAATAGACAGGTCCATCCCGATTATTAAAGATAGTTATGTGGATATGGAATTTGGTACGGGTTGCCTTAAAGTGACCCCGGCACACGACATGAATGACTATGACCTGGGGATAAAACATAATCTTGAGGTTATTGATATTTTTAATGATGACGGGACATTGAACAGCAATGCACAGTTATATATCGGGAAAGACCGGTTTGAAGCACGGGAAGAAATTGTAAAGGACCTGAAGCATGCCGGTTATATCGTAAAAATTGAAGACTACGTGAGCAATGTCGGTTTTTCGGAAAGAACCGAGGCCGTTGTAGAACCCAGGCTGTCGTTGCAGTGGTATGTAAAAATGGATAAGTTGACCAAGCCGGCGCTCAATAGTGTTATGAATGATACGGTGCAACTCGTACCTTCCAAGTTCAAGAATATGTACCGGCATTGGATGGAAAATGTGCGCGACTGGTGTATATCAAGGCAGTTATGGTGGGGCCATCGGATTCCTGCATATTACCTCACTTCAGAAAATCCCGCTGATCCGGACGCCAGGGTTTTTGTTGCAGAAACTAAAGAAGAAGCTCTGATCCAGGCTCAAAAAGACACCCGAAACATGCAACTAACGGCCGACGACCTGATACAGGATGAAGATGTGCTTGACACCTGGTTCAGCAGCGGTCTCTGGCCAATCACCGTGTTCGACGGGATTAAGAATCCGGGCAATAATGATATTTCATACTATTATCCAACAAACGACCTGGTCACGGCTCCTGAGATCCTTTTTTTCTGGGTGGCACGGATGATCATTTACGGATACGAATACATGGATGAGCGGCCATTCAACAATGTATATCTTACCGGAATAGTAAGGGATAAGCAGGGCAGAAAAATGTCTAAATCGCTTGGTAATTCGCCGGATCCGCTGGAGTTGATTCAAAAATACGGAGCCGATGGTGTACGCACAGGCATGCTATTCAGTTCGCCTGCAGGCAATGATCTCCTTTTCGACGTTAAGCTGTGTGAGCAGGGAAGAAAATTTGCAAATAAGATATGGAATGCCTTCAGGCTGGTGAAAGGATGGAAAATCGAAAGTGGTGTAGAGATGCCTGAAGCAAACGAAACAGCAATACTCTGGTTTCAGCAACGGTTCGATGAGATACTCAAACACCTCAATGAGCAATACGATAAGTTCAGGATATCAGATGCGCTGATGATCACCTATTCTTTTATCTGGGATGATTTCTGCTCCTGGTATCTTGAAATGATCAAACCTGCCTATGAAAAACCTATTGACAGGAAAACTTATGAAGCGACCGTTACTTTTTTCGAGAATGTGATCCGGTTGCTGCATCCCTTTATGCCGTTTATTACCGAAGAAATATGGCATCAGATCAGGGAAAGAGACGAAAAGGATTGCATTATTGTAGCTTCCTGGCCACAACCTGAGAAACATGACAAGGTGATTCTTGATGAAGCGAAAAAAGCTTTTGAAGTAATATCACAAGTTAGGAATATCAGAAATTCTAAAAATATACTTGCAAAGCAGCACCTTGAGCTCCATCTGAAAGGAGATCTCAGGAGTTACCGGAGATTTTTACCTGTTATTACCAAGCTTGCTTACCTAAAATCTTTTGTGGAAGTAAATGAAAAAGAAGGCCCAAATCTGGGATTTGTCATCGGTAAAGACGAGTTCTTTATTCCTGCCACCAGGGGAATAGATGTAAAAAAAGAAAAGGAAAACATTACCAGGGAGCTGGATTATATAAGGGGTTTTCTAGCTTCAGTAGAGAAAAAACTGCATAATGAACGTTTTGTGCAAAATGCTCCGCAAAATGTCATAGAAAATGAACGCAAAAAGCAGGCTGATGCCTTGGTGAAGATAAAAGCCCTTGAAGTTGCGCTGGCAGAGTTATAAGCTCACCGGCTAAAACCTTGCTGCCCGCAGCAGGCTAAGATCGCGGCATTCAAGCCCGAACTTGTTTGCAATATGCATGTTTGTCAGGGCCCCTTTGTAGGCATACACACCATTAAGAAACCACTTATGGTTAAAAATCATCTCATTGATTCCGCCTTCTTCACCCGCACGCAGGATGGTTGGAGTGAAAATATTGCTTAGCGCCGTAGAGGCGGTGCGGGCAACCCTCGAGGCAATATTGGGCACACAATAGTGAATGACACCGTGTTTTCTGAATATCGGATTTTCCAGTGTCGTAAGCTTAGAGGTGTCCACACATCCGCCGTGGTCGATACTCAGGTCAATGATAAATGAGTCCGGCTTCATATTCATTACCATATCTTCCGTAATTACGATACTGCTTCTCCCCTTTTCGGCACGCAATGCGCCGATTAAAACATCTGTGGTTTTGAGGCATTCCGCAAGGGTGATGGTATCGATTGTGCTGGTGTAAATCTGGCTTCCAATAATGTGCTTCAGGCGGCGAAGCTTGTAAAGGTGATTATCAAATACTTTTACTTCAGCTCCCAGCCCCAGAGCCGACCGTACAGCATGTTCGGCAGCTGTGCCTGCACCTATGATCACTACTTTTGCAGGTGGTACACCCGAAATACCGCCAAGTAGCAATCCCTTTCCTTCATGGACACTGCTAAGGTATTCGGATGCAATAATTATGGCCGCGGTGCCGGCAATCTCACTCATTGCACGGATAATCGGAAACCCGCCCACTTTGTCTTCAATAAATTCATACGCCAATGCCGTTACTTTTTTTGAAAGTATCGCACGTAAATACTCCACGGTCTGATTTCCGATCTGAAGGGCCGATATCAGGGTTTGTCCGGGTTTGAAATAATCGATCTCCGATAATGTGGGCGGCTCAATTTTCAGGATTATATCTGCCTGATAAACTTCTTTGACCGAGTTCACGATTTTTGCTCCCGCTTCGCTGTATTCATTGTCCTCAAATTTTGCTTTCTTGCCTGCGTTTGATTCAATCCATATCTGATGCCCGTTATTTACGAGCAGATGTACTCCTTCCGGTGTCAGACATATTCTATTTTCCTGAAATGCAATTTCCTTTGGGATGCCTATAAAAAATGATTTTTGATTCTTTTTGATTTTGGCAAACATTTCCTGCGGATAAAGTGCTGTTTCCTGCGCAAGAGCTTCAAATCCGGAAGGTTTTTGTGATTCAGCCATGTTTTTCTAAATGAAATATTCGTGATTCAGGCCCGGTTACTTCTATGCGCACTTTCAAAAGCTTTTCGGGCAGGAGATTATTTACTACTTCGGGCCATTCAATAAGACATAAATGGCCGGAAAATAAATATTCGTCCACTCCGATATTCAGCGCTTCTTCTGCATCTTTTATCCTGAAAAAATCAAAATGATAAACCGGATCGTTACTATTAGTAAGGTACTCATTGATAATGGCAAAAGTAGGACTCGATACGATGTCTTCCACATCAATTTTGTTGCAAATGGATTTTATCAAAGTTGTTTTACCTGCACCCAACTCGCCGTAAAAAGCGATCACATTACAATTACCCTTAAAAATAACAATCTGAGAGGCTATTTCGGGTAACTGTAACAAACTCTTGCAGGTTAAAATGAGCTGTTTCTCTACCGCATCAACCATTCTTCGAATTTAGTGAAATAATTGGAATAATGATTTCTTCCATTGATACACCCCCATGCTGAAATGTATCGCGGTAGTATTTCACATAATAATTATAATTATTCGGATAAGCAAAGAAATAATCTTTAATGGCAAAAACATATTGTGTACTTACGTTAAGCCTGGAAAGGTGAAGATCCTCAGGATTTTTTACCGAAAAGATATCTTCGTCAACAAAACCCAGATTCTTGCCATGTTTGTAACGCAGGTTTGTGTTTGTATTTTTATCTCCTACGATTTTAAACGGTCGTTTCACCCGTATCGTACCATGATCGGTGGTAATAATCAGCTTTACATCCTTTTCAGCAATTATTTTCAATGCTTCGAATAAGGGTGAGTGCTGAAACCACGACCTTGTAATAGAGCGGTAGGCAGATTCGTCGGGAGCAAGCTCTTTGATCATAGCCATTTCCGTTCGTGCATGGGATAATACGTCCACAAAATTATACACAATCACCGAGAGGTCGTTGGCGATAAAATTCCGGATATTGTCAACCAGTTGCTTGCCTTCGATCACGTTTTTGATTTTGTGGTAGCTGAATTTTACATTCAGATTATTCTTTTTTAGCTGCCGCTCAAGAAATATGTGTTCGAAATTATTTTTCCCTGATTCTGAATCTTCTCCCTGCCAGATATCAGGATGAATATCTGCCATTTCATCGGGAAGCAAACCCGAAAATATTGAATTTCTTGAATACCCCGTTGTGGTAGGTAATATGCTATAGTAAGCCTCTTCACTTTCAATATTAAAATAATCTCTAAGGTCTTTGGCTATTATCCGCCACTGATCAAATCTGAGGTTATCGATCACCACAAAAAATACGGGCCGGCCATTGTCAAGCGCAGGGAAAACTTTCTCTTTCATCAGGTTATGAGAAAGCAACGGGCTGTTTCCGGAATGGCCGTTCAGCCAGCCTGCATAATTATTCATAACGAACTTTACAAAACCTGTATTTGCTTCGTCTTTTTGATTCACAAGCACTTCGATCATGCCTTTGTCTTTGGTTTCGTCAAACTCAAGTTCCCAGTAAACAAGCTTCCGGTAAATATCTGCCCATTCGTCATGATCCAGATTGTCTCCGAATGCCATACTGATATTCAAAAAATCCTGGCGATAAGAAATGTTTGCCCGTTCACTTACCAGCCGTTTATTATCCAGTATTTTTTTTACCGAAAGCAGAATCTGGTTGGGATTCAGCGGTTTAATCAGGTAATCAGCTATTTTGGCGCCGATCGCTTCTTCCATGATCTGTTCTTCCTCGCTTTTGGTTATCATTACCACCGGCAATTCCGGATTTTTTTCTTTGATGATACTCAATGTTTCCAGTCCGGTCATACCTGGCATATTCTCATCCAGAAAAATAATGTCGAAATGTTCTTCATTACATCTGTCCACTGCATCGGATCCGCTGTTTACAGGTATCACCTCATATCCCTTATTTTCAAGAAACAGAATATGCGGCGTCAGCAGATCAATCTCATCGTCTGCCCAGAGTATTTTATAATTTTGCATATATTAAATCTAACAGATTATATCGCAGTTTTGTTTAAATTCCTGAATTTTTCCACTATAACAATTTATTTACAACAGGTTAATTTTTTTTAAAATATAGATATTAGCCCGGTTTTGTACTAATATTAAAAATTAGAAATAAAAATAATCTTGCTAATGAAAATTTCAGGATAAAAATACAAATCTTACTCCTGACAAATTGTTTAATAAAAGAAAAATTATCAATGATCCTGTTTACGGGTTTATATCCATTCCCTCAGATTTGATTTACGACCTGATACAGGAGCCCGTTTTTCAGCGGCTGCGAAGAATACGCCAGCTGGGACTTACGGACCTGGTGTACCCCGGCGCCCTGCACACCCGCTTTCATCATGCGCTTGGAGCCATGCACCTGATGGACAAAACACTGGATAGCTTCAGAAGAAAAGGCCATTATTTATATGATGCAGAATCTGAAGCTGCTCTGATAGCTATCCTGCTGCATGATATCGGTCATGGTCCTTTTTCTCATACGCTGGAGCATAGCCTGTTCAGCGTAATTCCACATGAGGAATTATCACTACTTATCATGAAAACACTAAATAAAAAATATGATGGGAGGTTAACGCTAGCCATCCAGATATTCACTGATCAGTACAAGCGTAAATTTTTCCATGAACTGGTATCGAGCCAGCTGGACATGGACAGGTTAGATTACCTCAAACGCGACAGTTATTTTACCGGCGTTTCAGAAGGCGATATCGGCTCCGAACGGATTATTCAGATGTTGAATATTTCGGAAGAAAGGCTGGTAGTGGAGGAAAAGGGTATTTACAGTATCGAAAATTTTCTCAGTGCCAGAAGATTAATGTACTGGCAGGTTTACCTGCACAAAACAGCCATTTGTGCCGACAGAATGCTCAATAACGTCATTGACCGGGCAAGGTATTTATACTACGACGGTGTTGATTTATTTATTCCTGTTCATTTGAAGCCTTTTTTTGACAAAGAAGTAACGATTGAAAATTTTAAAAATGACCAGAAATACCTGGAAAACTATACATTACTGGATGATTTTGATATCTGGTATGCGCTGAAAGTCTGGGCTTTGCATTCCGACAAGATATTAGCCGGTCTCAGCCATTCACTAATCAGCCGAAATCTGTTTCAGATAAATATCTCAAGTAAACGTCCGGGAGTAGAATCTTATGATACTATCAAAAACAAAGTTAAAGCAAGATATTCGCTTACATCATCTGAAGTGGAATTTTATGTGTCGAAAGGGTCTATATCCAACTCAGCTTATATTGCTGAAGGTAAAAAAATAAACATTCTGATGAAGGATGGCCGGGTAATTGATATCACGCAAGCGGCCGACCTGCCTAATATTAAAGCAATGAGCAAAATTGTCAGAAAATATTATCTCTGCTGGCCTAAACATATATCTTTGTGAGGTAAAAACTTTATGTATGGAGTACACGGTTGATCAGATAGCCCGCATGCTGGACGGCAAAATTGAGGGAAACGGATCAGAAAATATCCGGATGCTAAAGAAAATACAGGAAGCAACTAAAGGCAGCATCACATTTTTATCAAATCCCAAATACGAAAAGTATATCTACTCCTCAGATGCTTCGGCTATAATTGTGGGTGAAGAATTTGAGCCTAAGCATGCACTCAAAACTACACTGATAAGGGTAAACGACCCTTATCTGAGTTTTACAATTCTGCTTGAAGAATATCACCGGTTCCTGAGTTTTCAGAAAACCGGTGTGGAGTCTCCCTCATTTATCGGTAAAAACTCCACTACAGGCGATAACATTTACAGAGGGGCTTTTTCTTATATTGGTGATAACACGCATATCGGCAATGATGTTAAAATCTATCCACACACATACATCGGAGATCAGGTGAAAATCGGCGACAACACGATTCTGCATTCAGGTGTCAGAATTTATTCAAAATGCATAATCGGGTCAAATTGCGTTTTACATGCCGGAGCAGTGGTAGGCAGCGACGGGTTTGGCTATGCGCCACAAAAAGACGGTTCATACAAAGCCATACCGCAACTTGGCAACGTGGTCATTGGTAATTTTGTTCATCTTGGAGCAAATACCACAATAGACTGCGCCACGCTGGACGGTGACAGCACAGTGGTTGGAGAGGGAACCAAACTCGATAATCTTGTGCAGTTAGGTCATAATGTTTGCATCGGAAAACATACCGTAATTGCAAGCCAGGCCGGGATTTCAGGATCCACTAAAATCGGCGATTATTGCGTAATCGGAGGCCAGGTCGGATTTGCAGGCCACCTTGTAATTGATAACCACACCAGTATAGGAGCCCAGGCGGGGGTATCAAAAAGCACTAAAAAAGAAGGGGAAAAATTGTTGGGCTCTTTCGCCATCGACTATCGAAATTATCTTAATTCGTATGCCGTTTTCAAGAAGTTACCCGAATTAAACAAACGACTGAAGGAACTAGAGGAAAAAATAGTAAATTTGCCGACTGTTTAGCGTACTCAAGGTGTAACCAATGAATTTAAAACAGCATACAATAAAAAAATCTGTTACCATTTCAGGTGTAGGACTGCATACCGGTGTGGAAGCAAATATGACGTTTCAGCCGGCGCCACCCAACCATGGTATCAAATTTCAGCGTACAGATCTTCCTGGCAAACCGATTGTGGATGCTGATGTTGATAATGTTGTTGATCTTTCCAGAGGTACAACGATAGAACAAAACGGTGCACGCATTAACACGGTAGAACACACTTTGGCAGCGCTCGTGGGCATGCAGATCGACAATGTACTTGTACAGCTTGACGGGCCTGAACCTCCCATCGGGGACGGCAGCTCTAAACCTTATGTTGAAAAACTCAAACAAGCAGGCGCTAAAGAGCAAAATGCACTTCGTGATTTTTGTGAAGTACATGAAGGCGTATTTTACAGGGATCGGTCGCGCGACGTTGAAATGGCCGCCTTACCGCTCGATGACTATCGTATTACGGTGATGGTAGATTACAAATCACCGGTTTTAGGTTCGCAGCATGCCTCGCTCAACGACATTTCACAATTCGAATCAGAGATCGCTGCTTCCCGAACATTTTGTTTTCTGCACGAGCTGGAAGAACTCCACAAAGAAGGTTTGATTAAAGGGGGAGACCTTAACAATGCCATTGTTATAGTGGATCGCGAGGTCGAAGAAAATGAACTTGAACAGCTTGCCAAACTGTTTAATAAGCCAAAGGTGGCCGTTAAGAAAGAAGGCATACTTAACAATGTGGAACTCAGGCATAAAAATGAACCGGCACGCCATAAGCTGCTTGATGTGATCGGAGACCTGGCCCTTGTGGGAAAACCTATAAAAGCACAGATACTTGCAGCAAGGCCGGGACATGCTGCCAACATTGCATTTGCCAAAAAACTTAAAAAGGCCATGCTTGCCAACGAAAAAGCGGCGCCTAAATATGACCCCGATCTTCCACCTGTGGTTGATATCAATCAAATTTTGAACATTCTCCCTCACCGCTATCCTTTTTTACTGGTCGATAAGATCATTCACCTTGACAAGCAGATGGTAACCGGTGTGAAAAACGTTACCGTAAACGAGCCGTTTTTTCAGGGTCACTTTCCGGGCAACCCTGTTATGCCCGGTGTGCTTCAGATAGAAGCAATGGCCCAGATCGGTGGCATCTTAGTGTTAAACTCCGTTTCTGATCCAGAAAATTACTGGACGTATTTCCTTGCTATTGATAATTTTAAATTCAGAAGAATGGTGCTGCCCGGAGATACGCTTATAATGAAATGCGAACTTGATTTTCCAATAAAACATGGCATTGCAAAAATGACTGGGCGGGGTTATGTAGGTAAAAATCTTGTTTGTGAAGGATCTATGACCGCAAGCATGATAAAGAAAAATCCGTGAAACAACCTTTAGCATACATACATCCCGATGCTAAAATAGCACCGAATGTGGTTATCGAGCCATTTTCTGTTATTGACAAGAATGTGAAAATCGAAGAAGGAACCTGGATAGGCCCTAACGTCAACATTTTTGAAGGTGCACGTATCGGGAAAAATGTTAAAATATTTCCAGGAGCCAGTATATCGGCGATTCCGCAAGACCTCAAATTCAGTGGTGAAGACACCAACGCAGTAATAGGTGATAACACAGTAATACGGGAATGCGTCACCATAAGCCGCGGTACAAAAGATAAATTTAAAACCAAAATAGGCAATAATTGCCTACTGATGGCTTACGTACATGTAGCCCATGATTGTAATATCGGTGATCATTGTATTTTAGTGAATGCCGTGCAGATTGCAGGCCATGTTGATATTGAAGATTATGCCATTATCGGGGGCGCTTCTGCCATACACCAGTTTGTTAAAATAGGTGCCCATGCTATGGTCAGCGGCGGCTCCCTGGTACGCAAAGATGTGCCACCTTACACGAAAGCGGCACGCGAGCCTCTGAGTTACAGTGGTATAAATTCGATCGGCCTGAGAAGAAGAGGATACTCTTCGGATAAAATCATCGAGATTCAGGAAATCTACCGGCAAATTTATCTGAGAGGAAAGAACAACTCTATGGCACTTGATATACTCGAACTGGAAATGAAACCTTCGAAAGAAAGAGATGAAATCATCCGGTTTGTACGAAGCTCCGACAGGGGGATCATGAAGGGATTTATGAAGTAATTCCATTTAAATAGCAGTGCTCAAAATGCAAATGATTAATAAATGCCTTTTAATTTTTAAAATCTGGTTACTTTTTGCTTATTAAAAACATAAATTAATGTGTTTTGGTTATCTCACGGATTGGTTATCTGATAATAACCATATAAACTAGTGTAGATATTAACCAATATTGTATATTTTTGAATTACGATTATTCGATAAACCAAAATAAATTATGAAATCATTTAATTTAATAACATTCATCCTCATGATCGGAGGATTGATATTTATAACCGCGTGCGGAGGAGATGATCCTGTTGAACCTACGCCAGATGAATTACGACTTGAAGAACTTGCCGGTACCAGCAACATTACTTGGGCATTGGCAACCGGCACTGCGGTAACATTAGAAGGCAATGACAGAACAGACGACTGGCAGAATTTTGAGCTTACGTTAACTACGAGCAAAAGCTACAACACCACAAGTTCATTTGAAGAAAGTGTCTGGCCATCGGCTGGCACATGGGATTTTGCAGGTACCGAAGGAGCGGGTCTTGATATAATCATAAGAAGCGACCAGCAGCAAATCAACATAGACAATATTTCAACAAGTAATCTTACGCTTAGTTTTAATAAAGTGCTTTCAAGGCCTAATCAAAATGAAAGGGTAACTTCCATTGAAGGCGAATGGGTATTCAAATTCGTTAAAAAGTAAGGTATCACGATTTTAACATGTTATAAGTTAAAGAGGGCTTGTTCCCTCTTTTTTATTTCAGCTTCACCACCGTTATGCCAGCCCCTCCTCTTTCTATGTGTTCGTCTTCTGCCGACACTATTTCGGTATTAGACTTCAGATGTTCCCTTACAACTTTCCGTAGCACGCCGTCTCCTTTACCATGAAGTATCTTTATTTCATGATGACCCAGAAGAAGTGCATCGTCAAGGTATGAATCCAGTATCGCAGCAATTTCTTCAGCACGCCTTCCTCTTATATCAAGCTGTGTCGAAAATGATTTTTGCTTTTGCACAATATCCAGGCCTTTTTCAGACTTGGTATTTCGCCCGGGAGTATGCTGTGGAGGTGGAGACTTAATTCTCTTCAGATTAGCCAGCCTGGCATGCGTTTGAAGTTCTCCCATAATAAGTTTTGCTGATTTCCCTTTTATTGTCAGCACTTTACCGGTCATTCCGGTGCTGTTTATCAATACAAAATCACCCGGTTGTATAGCTCCTTTTAAGTAAACATGTACATCATCAGCCGGACTCCTGACATTTTCCGGTCTTATTTTTTCTTTATACTTCGAAAGTTTTTCCCGGATTGTTTTGGTTACTTTTTTCTGTGCCTTGTTCTCTTTGATATGCCGGATCGTCATTTCGATGCGCTTGTTGGCCTGATTTAAAAGGTCCTGTGCTTCCGATTTCGCTTTATTAATAATCTCCTTTTTTCTGGCTTCCAACACGTTGTACAGGTTTTGGTGCCGCTCTATTTTCGAGCTCAGATCGCTCTCCATATTCTTTGCATGCCCGAGTTTCACAGTAAGGGCTCTTTTTTCTTCCGTCAGTTTGTTGATCAGGCTTTCTACCTGAACACTGTCAGATCCTGCAATTTGCCTTGCCTTTTTCAAAACATGTTTTGGAATCCCGATCTTTCGGGCTACTTCAAGCGCAAATGAGCTACCGGGCCGCCCTGTCTCGAGGGTGTAAAGTGGTTCGAGGTTTTCGAGATCGAACTGCATGGCTCCGTTCAGAATTCCGGCTGATTTCTGCGCAAATTCTTTCAGATTGCTGTAATGCGTTGTGATCACGCCTAAACAACCAGATTGTATTAGATTCTCAAGAATAGCCTCGGCAATGGCACCGCCAAATTTCGGATCCGTTCCGGTTCCAAATTCATCAATCAGAATGAGCGATTCCTTCCTGCATGAAGTAATAAATACCCGCATATTTTCAAGGTGTGAACTATATGTACTCAGGTCATTCTCGATCGATTGTTCATCACCCATGTCAACAAATATATCCTCAAATAAACCGATTTTCGAATCCTTATCTGCCGGAATCAGTAAGCCGCATTGCAGCATATATTGCAGTAAACCAACTGTTTTCAGACATACAGACTTGCCTCCTGCGTTGGGGCCGGAAATCAGAATGATCCGTTGCTTCTTATTCAGGTTAACATTTAATGGAATGACTTGCCGGCCCGTACCTTTGTAGTTGCGAAGTAAAACCGGATGGCGGGCATTTTCCATTTCAATAATATTGTCACCACTGATTTCAGGAAGTTCACCCTCCATTTCTATTGACAACCTGGCCTTTGCGGTTATAAAATCAATGCGGCACAAATATTGAAATGCACTTTCGATGGCGTCAATGTCGGCCCGGATAGCATCCGTCAAACTCCTTAGTATTTTAATGATCTCCCTTTTTTCCGCATAACCCAGTTCAACGATAGCATTATTGGCTTCCAGAACCTCCGTAGGCTCCAGGTAAACCGTGTGCCCGGTAGATGATTCATCGTGTATAAATCCACTTATTTTACGTTTACTGGAAGCATGAACCGGAATAACAAGTCTGCCGTCACGTATGGTAGGTCCCGTATTGTCGGGTATATATCCTGCCTTTTTTGCTTCTTTAAATACATGATCCAGCAATTTGCGTATGTTACCCTGTGCTTTTCGCAGGTTACGCCTTATTTTCTTCAGCTCCGGGCTTGCATCATCCCGTATCCCGCCATGATCGTCAAACTTTGAGAGGATATTCTTTATTATTTTTTTATCAAAAAAAACCAGCAAGCCTGATTCATGCAAAGCAGAAATATCGCTTTCTGCAGCAATATGTGCATAGATATCACTTGCTGATCGCATGGCATGAGCGATATCCAGCATCTCTTCCAATTCCAGGTAGGTTCCCTCAATTCTGATATTTTCAAGAAATACTACCGCATCTGCACATTTAGGACCAGGCACATTACCGGTAGAAATCAGAAACTTCATTTCATCGGTCTGTGTAAGAAGCGTAGTTACTGTATCATATTGTGCTGAAAACCGGATATTTTCAACCATTTGTCTGCTGCAATCGAATTGACAATGGTTACTCAACCAGCTCTTTATAACATCAAATCCCAGCTTTTGTTCAATACCTGATGGGTGCAGCATGATAACTCAAAGTATCTGTGATGAAATAAATGTATCGGAATTTAATGGTTTTTTTCAAATGAACGATAGTATAATATTATTCCTCCACCTTTCTGACAAGACTGTTGCGCAGGCTTAATGAATCTACCACGGCAGAATAAATGTCGTACATCATGTCCGCATGATCAAGGTACCAGCTAAAGCTCTCATAAAAGGTAGAATCACGAACGTTCATTTTCGACAGCAGGTCTTTCTCCAGAACAATAAAGAGTATTTCAGATGAATCGGCAGGTAACCTGAGATTTTGAACCTGGGATTGAATAGTATGAAGTTCGACCAGGAAGGATATCATTTCCTGCTCTTTCATTATTCTGTCAGGCAGTTTATCCCTCCTTGAACAGGAAAGTACAACTATTATAATTAAGAGCCAGAAATTGCGTTTCACTCCACAAAAATATTCCTTTTTGTTCTAATTTTAAACCCCAGGTTTTTTATTTACCAATCAAGAGGGGATGAAAGATTTATTTAAAAAGGTTAGGAAATATGAAATAAGAATCAGAAAAGCCATCAACTCCCAGATGCAGGGAGATTTTCATTCTGTGTTTAAAGGTTCCGGTCTTGAATTTGATGATATAAGAGCCTATCAGTATGGCGACGACGTTCGCACTATTGACTGGAATGTGACTGCCAAAGGACACGGTACTTTTGTGAAAACGTTTATTGAAACCAAAGAGCAAACTGTTTTTTTTCTTATTGATGTAAGCGGTTCGCAGGAAATAGGCAATCCGGGCCAGCAGAAACTCGACATTTCACGCGAAATTTGTGGTGTACTGTCGCTTGTAGCCCTGAAAGAATCAAGCAAAGTGGGCCTGATCTGTTTTTCAGACCAGAAAGAACAATTTATAAATCCGGCAAAAGGGAAGCTGCACTTGTACCACATCCTCTCTGGTTTGTTTGATCTAAAACCCAAATCAACCAAAACAGATATTAACAAAGCAATTGTATATACCCTCAATGCGATCAAAAAAAGAAGTGTGATATTTTTAATATCTGATTTTATAGATGAGGGGTATCATAAAAATCTGAAAGCCCTTTCAAAAAAGCATGACCTTGTGGTCATTCAAATCAATGATCAGCGGGAAAATAACATACCCAACCTCGGTATAATCCCAGTCTTTGATAAAGAAAGCAGAAAAACCACATGGGTCAATACCTCTTCGTCCTATTTCAGGTCGCAGATTGATCGCACTTATTCACAAAACAAGCAAAGCCTGATTGAAATATGCCGTAAATACCAAATTAACTTTCTTGCTATAGACACGCAGGAAGATTATGTACCAAAGCTGATCAGATTGTTTAAAGTAAGAAATAAAACACTGAAGCGTGGGTAAGATAGCAGTTGTAGCGGTATTGATTTTATTTCAGGCGTTGAAGTTGTCCGGACAGGTTTTTACACCTTCCGCTACCTTTAGTAAAGACAGCATCCGGATTGGTGAGGAAGTTGTGTATTCGCTTTCAATACGCTTTCCAAAGCAAATCGATATCGTTTTTCCTGATACCCTTTATGATTTTTTTCCGTTTGAGTTGAACGCCAAAGTTGCTTTTGCCACAATGTCTGATTCGCTTTTCAGCTTTGACAGTGCGGTTTACTATCTTACAACTTTCGAGATAGATACGATTCAAAGACTTGAGCTACCGGTATTTCTGGTAACAAAAGGCGACAGTATAATCATAAAGCCGGGGCCGGATTCGATCAGGCTCATTCAGGTGGTTAAAACAATCCCCGACTCTATAGCTATGCTCGAAAACACGGCTTTTTCAAATGTGAGATTATCCTTTAATTATCCATATCTGGTAGTTGGGGTCACTGCATTTATCTTGATTTCACTGATTATATTTTTAGTGTTTGGCAAGGGAATCCGAAAACGCATCGCATTATACCGCCTCCACAGGTTTCACCGGAAGTTTATGGAATCGTTTGTAAAAGCAATTCAAAATCTGAATCCCAGGCAGGATTATCCTAAATTGGAAAAGCTCCTGCTCCTATGGAAAAAATATATGGAACAACTGAATAAAAAGCCTTATTCCAAACTCACCTCACAGGAAATAAAGGTACTGTATCCCGACAAAGACCTTACAAAAGCATTGCAGCATATTGACGGGGCTATTTATGGCGGCATCCTAGATAAAAAGATTGCACGGAGTTTTGATTACCTTCGGCGTGTTTCAGAAGATAGTTTTCATACCAAAACAGAAGAAATAAAAAATGATTGATAAGGGGTTGACTGATATATCATGGGTATCGCTTAACTGGTTCCGGGCCTCCACTCTGAGTGGTTATGATTGGGCCCATCCGGGGTTTTTATATCTTATTATTATTATTCCACTTATCTTTCTTTTTAAAGCCATTATTCTGACAAAATACAGCGAAAAGCTTGACATTGCACTTCCCGGCGAAAAAATTAAATGGCATCCGTCTGTATTGCTCCGTTATATACCACCGGTGTTGTTTGCTATCTTGCTTTTATTGGTAATTATTGCCCTTGCCCGTCCGCAAAAAACCAATGAAATGGTGGAGCAATGGACCGAAGGTATAGATATCATGCTGGTTATTGACATTTCCGAATCAATGCAGATCGAGGATTTTAAACCCAACCGGCTTGAGGCGGCTAAAAATGTAGCCCTTAATTTTGTAGATGGCCGGTCGCAGGACCGCATCGGCATGGTAATTTTTTCGGGCGACGCCTATTCGCTATCGCCGCTCACCACAGATTACGATCTGCTGAAAGCCTACATTAAGGATATTTCTTTTGATATGATCGAAAACAGGGGTACCGCTATCGGCAGTGCGCTTGCCGTAGCCACCAACCGGATGCGTGAATCTGATTCAGAATCAAAGGTACTGATACTTCTCAGCGACGGGGATAATACAGCTGGTAACATCGATCCGATAACTGCGGCAAAGCTGGCAGCAGCTTATAACATCAAGATGTACACCATTGGTGTTGGACGGGAGGGCAGGGTGCCTTTCGGAAAGGACTTTTTCGGCAGACCCAGGTATGTGGAAAATACGCTTGACGAATCCACCCTCCGGGAGATTGCTAAAATCGGAGAAGGACAATTCTACCGGGTTTCTGACAACCAGGCCCTTGAACAGGTGTTTGCCATGATTGATCAGTATGAAAAGGCTGAAATAAAGGAAACAAGATTTCAGGATACCATCGACTTTTACCAGATCTACCTCAGATGGGCACTTGTATGTTTTCTGATCTGGTTTGGGCTTAAGTCAACCTTCGTTTCTAATGTGCTTCAAGATTAACAGTCTGTAATGAAACTCTTTCAAGAAAAGATCGCCAGTCCTGTAATTGCGCCGATTTAATAACCCTTGGGAATTTATTCTGACCGCCTTCTTTTCCCTGCACTTTCATCCATTGATAAAAATACCTGGTAGGAACAACATCCAGAAATATTTCTTTCAGGGCAGCCAACCGTTCCACTTTATAATCATCATTAATCTTCATTAATACCTTGTCAATCCGTTGTTTTAATTCTTCCGAATCCACATGGTCATCCGTGCCGATATACCAGTGGTGTGCAAATAGGTTATCGTAAGGGATACCCGCCACGGTAAACTCCCTGACATTCAGATTCAACTCTTCCGAAACCACCGAAATGGCCTTATTCATGTTATCTATCGAAAGATGTTCGCCACAAAGGTTCAGATAATGCTTGGTTCGGCCTGTAATGATAATCTCCGATTCTTTTTTTGATACAAATTTGATTACATCACCAATCAGGTACCTCCAGGCGCCGGCACACGTGGACATAACCAGGGCATACTCAACATTTTCCGAAATCTGGTCTATCATCAGGGATTCATGATTTTCTCTTAGTTCACCCCGGGCATCAAAATTTTGTTCATCAAATGGAATAAACTCATAAAATGCTCCGTTGTTAAGTACCATCCGCATTGAATTACGGTGTGGCTCTGCCTGGAAAGCCACAAATCCTTCGGATGCCAGGTAGGTTTCAATGTAGAAAATAGGTTTGCCAAGCAGCTTTTCAAACCCCTTCTTATAAGGCTCAAATGAAACGCCACCATGTACATAGATTGACAGATTAGGCCATATCTCATGAATATTCCGGACTTGATAATGGCTGATAATCCGTTCAAGTAATATCTGAATCCATGCCGGAACGCCTACAATCACGCCGATATCCCAGAATGGGGCTTTTTCTGTTATTTCCTTGAGTTTTTCTTCCCAGTTCCTTGTTTTTGCAATCTTTCTTCCGGGTTTATAAAAATGCTGAAACCAGAAAGGGAGTTGGGAAGTCGTAATACCACTCAGATCGCCCGAAAAGTACCTTCCGTTATAATTCAGGTGGGTAGATCCTCCGAGCATAAGAATTCCTGTTTCAAACAGGTTATCAGGTAATTCATACTTCGAAAGTGTCAGAATCTGCCGTATACTGGTCTTCCGGATGGCTTTGCCCATTTCTTTGGTCACAGGAATATATTTCGATGCAGCTTCTGACGTACCCGAACTGAGAGCAAAATAATTTACTTTTCCCGGCCAGCACACGTGGTGGTCGCCTTTCAGGTTTCTGTACCACCACCGGGAGTACATGGAATTATAGTCTGAAACAGGAATACGATTCTTAAAAAGGTCATAAAAATGATGCTTGTGATAGCTTTTGAAGCCTTCCAATATTTCCGTAAATTGATAATACCTCCCGAAATCGGTAGATGTTGCGGTTACTAGCAACGTTTTAAGTTCGATCTTCTGCAAATCAAAAGGTGAAGAGTATTCCTGGTCAAGGATTTCCCTGATTTTAATTCCCTTTTTTAAAAGTGTGCCTAATAATGCCATTTAATGTGATTCTTCTTTCAGAAAATATATGCTATGCTATTTTTGCACCATTCAACTGAATTTCGTATATGGGCAATCAAATAAATGAAAATAAAAGATAATATAAAAGCCGTTAAAGATATACTAAACAAAAAGCATTGCACTTTAGTTGCGGTAAGTAAAACTAAACCTGCTGAAACCATCCTGGAAGCTTATGATGCCGGCCAATTGGATTTTGGCGAAAATAAGGCCCAGGAACTTCAAAAAAAAGCGGCTGAATTGCCCAACGACATCCGGTGGCATATGATCGGTCACCTTCAAAGAAATAAAGTAAAATATATTGCGCCATTTGTTTACCTTGTACATTCGGTTGACAGCATGAAACTTTTGCGGGAAATAAACAAACAAGGTCAAAAATTCAACCGCGTTATCCCTTGTCTTCTACAGGTTCACATTGCCAGAGAGGAAACAAAATTCGGCCTTGCAGAGCATGAACTTATCGAACTAATACATTCATATGATATTCGTGAAATGCAGCACACACAGATCAGGGGACTGATGGGAATGGCCACCAACACACAGGATAAAAAAAAGATTAAAGCTGAATTTGCTGGTCTGAGGCAATTATTTGTAAAGATTAAAACGATGGAAATTCCTGAAAATGTGGCCATGCAGGAGTTATCAATGGGCATGACCAGCGACTATGAAATCGCACTTGAGGAAGGTAGCACAATGGTACGTGTGGGAAGCGCTATATTCGGGGCAAGAAATTAAAATCAACACTAAACACATATATTCAGGCTATAGTTTAATACAGCGGTGTTAAATGTAAATGGCTAAAGCCCAGTATATTATAGTGATCTCAAAACCCCAGGCTTAAGCCTGGGGTTAGTAGTACGAATAAAAAAAGGACTTTAGTCCTGTATATTTGCAGATTGCATCCCTGATTTTAACTTTAGCCTATATTTACATGCAAAAAATAATTTTACTTATCGCATCTGCGTTGGGAGCAGTGGCGGTAATGTTAGGCGCATTTGGCGCGCATTCATTCAAATCCATTCTGGAAGCAAACGGCACGCTTGAAACATTTAATACTGCCGTCAAATACCATTTTTTTCATACACTTGCAATGATTCTGGTAGCCCTGTTAATGGATAGGTATGCTTCAAAACTGCTTGAATATTCAGCGATATCAATGCTGGCAGGCATCATATTATTTTCCGGATCCTTATATATATTAGCCTTAAGCGGGGTGACCAAATGGGGCGCCGTAGCGCCATTCGGGGGACTGGCATTTATTATCGGATGGGTTATGCTTTTTGCGGGCGTGTATAGGAATAGCTGATAGCCGGGTTTGATGCTTTAACCCGCTGCGAAGCCTTCACAGGATGCAGGAAAAAATCATATCTCAATTTTGAATTAACATTTTTTAAATTAAACCGGTGAAGGTGAAAGCGTACTTGCGGCAGATGGTGATAGCATCCTCACGCTAACCAGTAAAAGTATCCGGCAGTGGTCGGTGAAAGTGCATGCACTTTCGCCGTTTCCGATTACTCTGAATCCTTCTTTTTCGGAAGCACATTGGTTACGATCTTCACCTGAGGAAGCGGGTTGGTTGCATTGGAAACGATCAAGATCACCTTGTTTTGCCTCCCTATTTTCCCCGCACTGTCGAACTTCACTTTAATGCTG
>JADFHN010000033.1 GCA_022567155.1 Bacteroidota bacterium | reverse complement strand
GTAAAGTTATGCAGGGTTCTTTATCAATTATTCGATGTGAACACCTATCGGATCCGCGCAGTCCGGGTCGCCGTCCGGGTCGCAGTCCGGGTCGCCAATCACAGTGCCGTCGGTGCCGATATTGCCCAATAGCAGTACACCTGCTATATGGGGTGCGGCCATAGAGGTACCGCTTATTGTCTTATAGCCGCCTTTTTTCCATGTGGATTCTACACCTACACCGGGCCCGCAATAGTCAACCGGAGGGCCGAAATTTGAAAACGAAGCCCACAGATCACCCTCGCTCATTGCCGATACCGTATATATATTATCTCCAACGGCTGATGCAGGTGAATAGTTGCTGGCGTCATCGCTTGAATTCCCGGCTGCAAGTGAAAATTTTACACCGGTAGCTGCTGCTGCAATCACGGCATCGTTAAGAGCCTGAGAATAACCTCCTCCAAGGCTCATATTGGCCACATCGCCGGACGATCCCTTGCCTGCTACATGATCTACACCTGCTATGACTCCTGATAAGGTTCCGCTGCCGCGGCGGTCCAGAACCCTTACGGAAATAACCGTGGCACCGGCAGCTACACCGATTACGCCAATGGAATTATCGATCGCAGCGACGGTGCCTGCCACATGTGTTCCATGGCCGTGTGCATCGTCGGGGTCGTTGGCATCTCTGCCCCCAAGAAAACTGACGCTTCTGCCTACATCCACGTTCAGATCAGGATGATCGAGGTCTATACCTGTATCAATGATCCAGGCAACGTTAGTTGTTCGTTCCTCCGGAATACGGGCACCTCCTTTGTTTACACGGTCGATACCCCAGGGGGTTGTTTGTGTGGGAGGATCGTCATCGCCATCACCCCCACCGCCAGGCTTGCCTCTGCCAGGGGGAGCAAGGGTGTAGAACTGATCCTGTTCCACATATTTAACTCCTGGGTCTTGCCGTAATAAATCTGCGTGGCTATCGCTCATCTCAGCGGCAAATCCCTGGAGGGCAACACTGTAAACATGCTCCAGCTTTTCTACATCAATGTTGTTGGCAGCGAGAATATTCATCGAAATATTCCGGACTATTTCAGTTCTGGCCCTGTAATCATCAATGGTTCTTAAGTTGTCAAAATTACGCTCTTTCAGTACAACGATATACTTACCTGGAATTACTCCATAGGTAGATTGCATGATGTCGTCACGGGGTTCAATGGTAGTTAATTCCTGGTCCTGGCAGGCGTTGAATACAATTGCAAACAGCACTACCGTAAGCAGGATCCGGTACTTTCTAAAAAATATTTTCAATGCATTCATGGTTAGTTTTGTTTAGTTGATCAAGCTAAAAGTATACAATAATAAGTATATTTTTTTTAAACACAAATTTTATCGGAACACAAAGGTACTGGTTTTGTGGGTTGTATTAATATTTTTTTTGTAGATATAAGATATGAAATTTTGGGAAAGCAGATAAATAGGGATGGAGGTGAATTATGGTGAGAAATGGAAATATTACAACCATTTTACTTTATTAAAAGATTAATATAAGGAGTGGTGGTGAATTTGTGAAATACCATTTAGATTTGCAGTCCTGCTGGAAGACAGGGCTACAGAGGGTTGGTCCGAAGGTCCTTAGGACTCCTTCGGAGACTCCTATGGAGCGGAGTGGTCGCCCCGAAGGTCCGAAGGTCCTTAGGACTCCTTCGGAGATTCCTATGGAGGATGCCTACGGCAAACGCGGCGGTCTTGTCTTGATAATGAAACTGGACATTGAAAAGGCTTGTAACAAATAATAAAATAGAACTAACAGGTATAATGTTCTTTACTTATATATTGAAAAGCATAATAGTGGCAGAGTACGTTCTACTAAAGCTAAAAGACCATTAAAATTGATCTATATTGAAAAATTTCCAACAAAATCAGACGCCTATAGACGTGAAATGTTTTTTAAATCAATTGATGGCTATAACTTTCTGAAGTTAAAAAAAATAATTTAAAGAGGAGTGGCAGAGTGGTCGATTGCACTGGTCTTGAAAACCAGCGTACCGCGAGGTACCGGGGGTTCGAATCCCTCCTCCTCTGCAACTTCGCAAAGCCTTGCACGAATGTGCAGGGCTTTTTTGCTTTGTCACGTTTGGAAGTATTTCCAAAAAAGAGAACAAACAAAATAGCCCACCTTGCAAAGCAAGGGAAGGCTTTGCGAAGTTGACACTCCCCCTAACGGGATCAGCGAAGCTAATCCCTCAAAAACCAATAATGGTAAAGCTGCTTAAATTTAATTTTGAGGGGCTGTTTACTTTCTAATTATACCTAAAAAAACATTCACAAACATTAATTATTTATTTTGTGATTTCTTAAGTTGTCAATCTAAACAATTTAATATCATAATTTAGTGTTCTTTAATAAATCGCTGATTTTAAAATCTCATAATGAATGCTGTGAATTATAAATATACCCTACTGACAATTTTCTTTTCATTATTAATATGCCAGGGATTTAGTCAGGTTAAAATCGTGTGGTCCACAACAATTGATGGCAAAGGATCCTTCTCTTCTCCCAGGGTATCAGATCTAAATGGAGATGGGGTAAAAGACATCGTTTTTGGTGCAGGGAGAAATCCTTTTATTGCGCTTGACAGTGCTGTTATTGCGTTAGATGGAAAAACAGGTGCTATTTTATGGGTTGCACCTTCCAATGACCAGATGTTTGGAAGTCCATCCTTTATGGACATTTCCGGAGATGGCGTGGAAGATATTTTTATCAATGGAAGATCCGGCATATTGAAAGTTCTTGATGGCAAAAACGGTAGGCTGATTTGGGAATTTCTTCCGGGATACAGTCCCCAAGAGGCAAGAGACGAGGGATGGTATAATTTCTATAATCCTCAGTTTGTTGAGGATGTAGATAACGATGGAGTAAAAGATATTTTAATTTCCAGTGGAGGTGATGTGTTGGTTGCGGCTAATAATCCTGACAGGCCAATCGGATTACTGGTGGTAATAAGTGGTAAGCACGGAAAATTAATCGCCAAAGCCGAGGTTCCAGATGGGAAAGAAACGTATTTATCGGTGGTCACTTACAGTATCGGCGACAATAATAACCCTAACATAATTTATGGAACCGGAGGGGAAACTATATCCGGGTCATTATATATAACCACGTTAAATGACGTATTAAAAGGTGATCTTTCGAATAGTACTCGAATTGCTCATGGTGGAACAAAAGGATTTATTGCGCCTCCAGTTATGGCTGATATAACTGATGATGGCAAGCTGGATATTATTGCCATGGCGGTTGATGGACGTATGATTGCGATTGATGGAGATACTAAATCTGAATTATGGTCTGTCGGATTAAAATCTACGGAAGCATTCACTTCGATGGCGGTAGGCCGATTTAATTCTGACACAACGCCTGATTTTTTTGCCGTTGTAAATACGGGTATTTGGCCGACAATGGAATATGCCATAAGCTTGGTTGTGGATGGGAAATCAGGACAAATTATTAAAAGTGATACAGTCGGGTATTTTCAGATGGTTTCACCCATAGCATTTGACATTGATAATAACGAGTTTGATGAAGTACTGCTCCACACTAACATTCCGACCCATGATCCAGTAGAGAAGACAAAGTATGTAAATATCCTATTACTTTTTGACTTTAAAAACAGGATAACACAACGCCTCGGACCTGTGTTTCAGGGGGCTAAACAAGCATCTACTCCATGGATCGGTGATTTAGATAACGATGGAATTTTAGACGTCGTGATGCTTTATCAGAAAGATGTTTATAACTGGTCCATTTTTGGAGGAATAGATATTATTAGACTTGATCTTGGCATTAAAATGCAAAGAAACGTAACCTGGGGATCGTATATGGGAAGTTATTATGACGGAATTTACAGAGATAATCGGGAGTAGTAATTTCAATTATGCCTGCTTATGATATAATTAAGCAGTAGTACTTTTAAAGTCATGCAGGACAACAATTGACAGGCTGGACCAACAATTTGGACAGGTAGTTTATACTGGAATAATCATAGGGACGGTCCAAGATCAATTTTTTAACCTCCCTTTCGGTTGATAACAAGACCCTGATATTCATATTTCCAAACAGCCCCATCAAATTCACTAGTAATAATATCCTGAACAGACTTGATAAGAGATCATAACGCCCATAATCGCCTCTTGCTCGAAGTGAAGAAAGTATCTTAATGATACCAGCCCTATCAATGTATTCTTCAAACAGAGTTAACGGATTATGCATTGAATATTCTATTATTATAATAAGTTAACAACTATTTTTTTTCGATACAATAGAAAATCTCACATACCTTTTTAATTATCATTCAATTTATATTAAATTGAATTACAGCCAGTTAACTTAAAGGTTCGAATCCCTCACCCTCTGCAACTTCACAAAGCCTTGCACGAATGTGCAGGGCTTTTTTGCTATGTCACGTTTGGGAGTATTTCCAAAAAAGAGAACAAACAAAATAGCCCACCTTGCAAAGCAAGGGAAGGCTTTGCGAAGTTGACAATCCCTCCAATCGGATCAGCGAAGCTAATCCCCCATTTATCTTCAGTAATGAAATGAAGGAGGATTTATCCACCAAAATAAAATCGAAGCGGACCCTCTGCGCATCAGAAAGAAGGTCTCTCAAAAAGAGCACCTTTTTTTTAATCAACGTGTAATAAGAAATCTTGTGTAGAGAACCAACCGAAGCCACAAGGTGCATTTATAGTTGATTGCATTTGTGGTTGTTTAGATTCTGAATTACATTAGTGGCAATCTGGTAAATCGACGATGGCATTTAATATTTCACATAAAGGGTTGAATTCTGAATTGCCTCAGATTCAATCTGAGGCAACGTAGCGTATTGTTCATGGAATTTAGATGAAATGTATAAGAGGTTATCTGAAATTATATTAAAAACCTTCAACTTTTGAATCTTAATCGAACCCGGCTATTTATCTATCTTTCTTCTATCATATTATTAATGTAGCTTTCCGGCTAAATTTATCGCAATAACTAAGAATTAAATAACATGGGAAGACCTCCTACCAAACCGAAAAAGTTAAGAGATGGATTTTATATTGAAGTTAGAAATAAGCGTGCAGCATCCGGTGTAAAAGTTAGGCGAGATACAAGAGAGCAAATGATGCAGGCAATAAAAGAATATGAAAGGGCGAAAGAGATAATTGTTCTTGGAGAATTTAAAAATAGCAAGTGGGTTGATAAACCTAAGAAATGAGTGATTTAGATGAAGTCCGGAAAATAAAATGAAAGCCTTATCAAATGGTTGAGGCAGCTTTTATTTTAGTGTGTTAAAATCTTAGTCATGCTATGACTTGATTGATGAACTACCCCGCAATCTTCACATTTACCTTTGCTGCCTTCAACGCATTGATCTTATGCAGATGCTGCACGGTGTGGATGCTTGCGTTTATTTCGTAGCCGATAAGCAATACAACCGAAAAAAGGAACAGCCAGATCATCATCGCCAACATAACGCCTATCGACCCGTAGAGCTTGTTGTAAGTACCGAAATTGGCTACGTAATAAGAGAATACATAAGAGATCAGCAAACTGAGCAACGTCGCAAACATTGATCCGATAGAGAAAAACTGCCACCTGAAATGAACCGCGGGCGCAAAATAATATATAGCTGAGATGGCAATCAGAAAGACAATAAACAATATGAAAAACCGTAGAATCAATACCTGATTTACATTAATGCCAAAATCACTGATATCAATGACGAGATCGGCGATCAGTCCCAGTAATATCTGGCCGACTACAAGCAGCACAATGGAAAGCACCAATACCCCGGAGAGCATAAATATCAGGCCGGTGGCAATAGCCCTTTGTCGTAAAAATGACCTGTTTTCTTTTGTTTTGTAAATGGAGTTGAAGGCATTCATCAGCGATATCATCCCGTTTGAAGCCAGAAACAAGGCCAAAAGGGCGCCGAAAGTAAGCAGGCCTCCCCTGGATTTGCTTAGGATGTCCGTTATGGTCGATTCTACCACCGAAAACATATTCGAAGGCATCCATGCACTTATAAAATCAAAGATGCCGTGGCTGTCAACCGCCGGGATCAGCTCGTGGACCATAGGTACGAGGGCAAACAGAAAAATAACTGCAGGAAACAGCGCTATGGTGAAGCTAAAAGCTACGGCATTGGCCCGTTCGAGAATATCGTCTTCCTTGATCTTTTTAAAAAAAACAAACAAAATCCCGTATAGGGTGAATTGTCCCTGCATAAAATTTATACCTTTTAAGTGTCGCCTTAACCGGATAAATCTTTTTGACTTAACAAGTCGCCTTTTTGTTTTGAACTTCATTTACTGAACCATGGTTCAAATATTTTTTTCATCACATCCGGCAAACGCCTGGGTCTGCCATTCTCCATATTAATAAATGCCAGCGTGGTTTCGCCCTGATTTATTAACTCTCCTTTCTCATTTGTAATTTCGTAAGTAAAATTCATTTTTACAGCAGGCATCACAGGGATTATCACTTTAATAGTCAGCAATTCATCGTAGCGTGCAGGTTTCAGATACCTGATTTTGCTGTCAAGCACCGGCATCATAATGCCCATTTCCTCCAGCTCGCGGTACGAAAACCCCAACTGACGCAGGGCTTCCACCCTGCCAACTTCATAATACATGGCATAGTGGCCGTAATATACATACCCCATCTGATCGGTTTCGGCATATCGCACTCTGATTTGTGTTTCGGCTGTGTACATCCTAAAAAAAAGTAGAATTAAATGTATTTTATGACAATGTTAACAGATGTTTCGGATTATTCGGTTTCCGGGATCACATCTTTTTTTCATGGTTTGTATAAATAAAAGATTGAAATTTATTAATATATTTTTTTTCTGTCACGTAAAGCGTAACTTTACACTTTACGTGATCGTAAATGATTAGAAATGTTAATGACAAAACATTAAAGCTCCCTTTTGGAAAAGGAGATAGTTCAAAAGTAAGAAGTGATTTAATAAGATAGATTGAAAACATTTTGACCAGGCTCCATGCAGCTAAGGAAATTAGAGATATGAATGCTCCAGGATTGAATTTACATGAACTGAAAGGAAATAGAAAAGGAACCTGGTCAGGGACAGTAAAAGGTAACCGGGGAATTACTTTCAGATTTGAAAACGGAGATGCATTTGATGTGAAACCAGAAGATTATCATTAATATGGCTAAAATGTATAAGCCAGTACATCCTGGCAGAATTATAAGAGACGATTATTTGGAGCCCCTGGAAATGAAAGTCGGTCATTTGGCAGCTTCACTAGGAATAAGCAGGCAAACAATGTCAGCAATCCTGAACGAACGAGCTGGTATCAGTCCTGAAATGGCGTTAAGGTTATCAGAAGCTTTTGATACTACGCCAGATCTATGGTTAACAATGCAAAGGAATTATGATTTGTTTGTAGCACAGCAAAAATTTACTGCTAAGGGATTAGTGAAAAGGGTTTATTTATCAGTTATAAGGTAGGCTGTTAACGAATTTTTATCAAGGTAATTTATAATTTAAGCCGTTTTGCAGAGTGGTGAACAGTGATTATATCAATGTGGTTTGCTGATCTGATCCGATAAATAATCCTGTAATTTCCAATAATTAATTCTTTTAGTTTTTTATCAATATATTCCGGCACATCACGTCCTGATTTTGAAACTTTTTTAAGATGTCTGACTCTTTCCCTTATTCTTTTAATTTGAATTATTGCATATTTCAGTGAATCCCGGGCAATATACTCAGCGATCGATATTAAATCATTTTTGATTGTGTAGTCCAGTTTATCTTAACCATTCGGGCAACACCTGGTCTAAGTTTTCATCGGGAATGACCTCATTATTTATGGTTAGATTTATCCCGTTTTCAATCTTTTGAATTAGTAATATTTCATCCAACAAATCATCAATGGAGAAGTCTTCAGGGAGTCTGTTAATTGCCTCAATGATTTTCGCTTTTTTCATGTTCTTCTTTTAATCACTTATACAAAAATAAAGTCATTTTAACCAAAATGATGATAAACCCTGTTAATTGCTTGATTGGCGTGCTTTTCTTTGCTCAATGGTAAGGGCACGCTGATAGCGCTCTGCATTGCGATTATGGTCGCGCAGGTTGGTGGCAAAATTGTGATATCCTGAAAAATCTTCTTTCGCGCACATGTAAATGTAGTTATGCTGCTGATAATCCAGCACCGCATCAATGGCCCATATTTCAGGAAGATTTATCGGGCCGGGCGGTAACCCTTTATATTTGTAAGTGTTGTAAGGCGAATCAATCTGCCTGTGTACATTTAATACACGTTTTAAGGTAAAGTCGCCGGAGGCATATACCAGTGTAGGATCGGCCTGAAGATACATGTTCTTTCTGAGCCGGTTGAGGTATAATCCAGAAATAACCGGCCCCTCGTCTATATTTCTTGCTTCGGCCTGAACGATCGAGGCGAGTATGGACACCTCCACCGGAGTCAGGTCCAGTGCTGCCGCTTTTCCGGTGCGTGTTTCATTCCAAAACCGTTCGTACTCTTCTTCCATACGTCGGATCAATGCATCAGGCGATATGTTCCAATATACCTCATACGTATTGGGTATAAACTGGCAAAGTTCGGTGTTTTCGTCAAAGCCCTTCTTGTTTTCTTTCCCGTATCTGTCCAGTGTGAAAAGAAAATCGGCAGGGGTCATTTCAATATTTTGAGTGATCCGGGTGGCCAGATCTTCTTTTAGCCGCACGGTGTTGAAGGTAATGTAAGTAGGCTCCTGAATGCCGGCCCTTAGTAAGCGGATGGCCGCAACATTCGACATGTTTTTATTAAGTCTGTACCGCCCCGGTTTAACGGAAACATCATAATCCATGAGCTTTGCAATAAAACTGAAACTCACCATATCCTGCACATAATTGTATTTGAACAGTGTATCTCGAACGCCGCTAAAGTCCGATCCTTCCGGGATAAGCAGTATCCGGTCGTTTTTATCTACCAGGATGTTGGGTGTTCTTACGATCTGGTATCCGTAGAAACTGAATGTGGTAAGCAGTACGGTGAAAACCACCAGAAAAACGGCAAATATTTTCCTTTTTTTCATGGAGTGCAAAAGTACTGAATTGTTTTGAAGCTTTCAAAACCGGGTGGTTTGCTGGATCATTGGTTAGTTTTGCGGGAAAAAGGAAGTGTTTACCACGAAAATAATGGAAATCGGGTGTTGGAAGCTCGAAGCACGAAGCTTAAAGCACGAAGCCCAAAGGGATACTACATAACAAGAAAACAAAACAGATGGCTGCAACGTTGCTAAAAATTCACCCACATAACCCATCCGATCAAAAGATCGGACGCATAATTAATACGCTGAAAAAAGGCGGTATGATCATCTATCCTACCGATACGGTGTATGGACTGGGGTGTGATCTTTTCAATAAAAATGCGATCGACAAACTGTGCAGGTTGATCGGTATCAAACCCCACAAGCTCAATCTTTCTTTTATATGCCATGACCTGTGTGATATTTCCGATTATGCCCGCAATATCACGACTCCACTATTTAAACTGATGAAAAAAAGCCTTCCGGGCCCGTACACCTACATTCTGAATTCAAGATCAAGTGTACCGAAAATACTGGGAATAAATAAAAAGACCGTGGGGATCCGGGTTCCTGATAATGAGATACCCCGCGAAATTGTGCGAGGCCTGGGAAACCCACTCATCAATGCCTCACTGAAAGATGATGACGCCATTGTGGCGTATATGACAGATCCGGAACAAATTTATAAAAGGTATAAACTTACCGTAGATATCGTGATTGACGGTGGGCCGGGAGGAAACATACCATCTACCGTCATTGATTGCACTGGTGAGGAGTATGAAGTAGTACGCGAAGGGCTGGGGGATACCGAAGATCTGTAACTTTAACCTGTTTGTTATAAACATGCCTGCCATTTTCTCTTGTGCATATTTTCCGAATGTAGCCTATATGGCAAAATGGATAAGCGCCGGAAAGGCATACATTGAAAAACACGAAAGTTTTGTCCGTCAAACCTACCGCTCACGCTGCAAAATTTTGGGAGCAAATGGCGTCATCACATTGAATATTCCGGTTAAGGACAGCCGAAAAAATATTCCCGTCACAAGCATCCTGATCGACAATAGTCAGCAATGGCAGATGCGGCAATGGCGGTCTGTTACGGCGTCGTATGGCAAAGCGCCTTTTTTTGCGCATTTCGAAGACCGCATTCGGCCATTGTTCTTCTCTAAACGGGAGTTGTTGTTTGAACTCTCCGTTGAAAGCATGTCAGAATGTCTGTATATGTTCGATTTGAAAAAAGAAATTTTATTTACCGAAAAGTTTATTCATACCTACGATGCTCCTTACACAGATTTCAGAGTTTCACTTAATTCAAAAAATCTGTATAAATGGCCTTCTTTATTCGATCCTGCACCATATACGCAAGTTTTCGGCAACCGGTTTATCCCGAATCTGAGTGTTTTGGATCTGATTTTCTGCGAAGGACCGCATGCAGTATCCATACTCCATGCATCAATTACACGTAACTAATTGAACATTTAAAAATTTAATATCGTTTTACTAATAATTTCAGGCACATTATTTGTTTTAAAATGAAAAGTGATAGATTTACCAAATACAATTCATTGAGTGGTTGAAATGGAAGCGAAGTTTTCAAACAGGGTGAAAGAAGTGATTTCTCTTAGTCGGGAGGAAGCGCTACGATTAGGTCATGAATATATCGGGACGGAACATCTACTTCTCGGCATGATCAGGGAAGGGGAAGGAGTGGCTATGAGCTTACTAAAAAAACTGGGCGTTTCTCTTGATGAGCTGCGCCAGTCAGTGGAGCAGGCTACAAAGGGAACGGCTACCCATAATGTGAAAAACCTGGCCAACATACCGCTTACAAAACAGTCTGAAAAAGTTCTGAAGATCACATACCTCGAAGCAAAAATATTTAAAAGCGAGCTCATCGGCACCGAACACCTTTTGCTTTCGATACTGCGTGATGAAGATAACCTTGCCACACAGATTCTTGACAAATTTGATGTAAGCTACGATGTGGTGAAGGAGTTGCTGGAATACCAGGCGGATAATCCGGTGGCTACTTCCGAAGCCGATGATGATGATGATGAATCTTCAAAAATGTTCAGTGGAGGATCGAACCCCGGGGGGTTCAAGGAATCGAAAAGCGGCACCGAAAAGTCGCGCACACCCGTGCTCGACAATTTCGGCAGAGACCTCACAAAGTTTGGCGAAGACGGCAAACTTGACCCCATTGTAGGCAGGGAGAAGGAGATCGAAAGGGTGGCACAGATTCTCAGCCGTCGCAAAAAGAATAATCCCATCCTGATCGGCGAACCCGGCGTTGGAAAAACCGCCATTGCCGAGGGGCTGGCACTGCGTATCGTGCAGAAAAAGGTGTCGCGTGTACTGTTCGGCAAAAGAGTGGTGACCCTTGATCTTGCATCGCTGGTGGCAGGCACAAAATACCGCGGCCAGTTTGAAGAGCGGATGAAAGCGGTAATGAATGAGCTTGAAAAATCACCCGATGTGATCCTGTTTATCGACGAACTGCATACGATAGTGGGCGCGGGAGGAGCATCAGGCTCGCTGGATGCCAGCAACATGTTTAAACCCGCCCTGGCAAGAGGAGAGATACAATGCATAGGCGCTACCACGCTGGATGAATACCGCCAGTATATTGAGAAAGACGGCGCCCTTGCACGGAGGTTCCAGATGGTGATGGTGGACGCCACCACACCTGATGAAACCATAACCATTCTTCAGAATATCAAAGAAAAATACGAAGAGCATCATCATGTGATCTATACGGATGGGGCCATTGAAGACTGTGTGAAACTTTCGGACCGGTATATTTCGGACAGGTTTCTTCCGGATAAGGCCATCGATGTGCTGGACGAAGCCGGCGCCAAGGTTCATATCAACAACATTCATGTTCCCAAAGAAATACTTGAACTGGAAGAATCCATCGAGGATATAAAAAAAGAAAAGAATAGGGTTGTAAAAAGCCAGAAGTATGAAGAGGCGGCACAACTGCGCGATAAGGAAAAAAAGCTGATCGAACAACTCGAAATTGCTAAAGCGAAATGGGAAAACGAAACCCGTTCGAAAAGATATGAAGTTTCGGAAGAAAGTGTAGCGGATGTGGTGTCCATGATGACGGGCATACCCACCAAACGTATTGCCCAGAAAGAAAGCCATAAGCTGCTTGAAATGTCGCAGGAACTTTCGTCGAAAGTGATCGGGCAGGAAGAGGCCATTTCGAAACTTACAAAGGCCATTCAGCGGACCCGTGTGGGACTCAAGGACCCGAGAAAGCCCATCGGAACCTTTATTTTCCTCGGCCCCACAGGTGTGGGTAAAACAGAATTGGCCAAAGTGCTTGCCACCTACCTGTTTGACAAGGAAGACAGCCTGTTGCGAATAGATATGAGCGAGTATATGGAGAAATTCTCCGTTTCCAGGCTTGTGGGAGCACCTCCCGGCTACGTGGGGTACGAAGAAGGAGGCCAGCTGACCGAAAAAGTGCGACGCAAGCCTTACAGCGTTATACTTCTTGACGAAATTGAAAAAGCCCATCCGGATGTGTTTAACCTGCTGCTGCAGGTGATGGATGACGGCATCCTTACCGACGGACTGGGCCGGAGGGTGGATTTCAGGAATACTATACTTATTATGACCTCCAATATCGGAGTGAGAGACCTGAAGGATTTCGGCAGTGGAATTGGTTTTATCTCAAAATCTAAAGAGCAGGACTCTGATGAAGTGATGCGGTCCACGATACATAATGCGCTTAAAAAAGCCTTTAACCCTGAATTTCTGAACCGGCTTGACGATGTGATCGTGTTTAACTCCCTCAGTCGTGATCACCTGCACAAGATCATAGAATTATCGCTCGAAAAGCTGTTTAACCGGATTAAAGCGATCGGTTACGGAGTGGAACTAACAGATAAAGCAAAAGATTTTCTTACCGAGAAGGGGTATGACCCCCAGTATGGCGCCCGGCCGCTCAACCGTGCCATTCAGAAATACCTCGAAGACCCGATCGCCGAGGAGATACTTAAATCCGAAATCCGCGAGGGTGAGATCATTTTGGTCGACCTGGACGAAAAAAAGAAAGAACTGAAGTTCAGATTGAAGAAAAAGAAGGCTACCAAGGAGAAAAAATAACAAGGCGGGAGGTCGTAGGGCCACCCTCGATAGCTATCGGGGGTTAATCCAGGACCAGAGAGGAAGTGAATTGCAGTAAGCTATTTCCCTCATTTCTGTTTAAACCCTATCGACTCTTTTGGCTTTACTTGCTCTTTGATGAACTGTTTCAGGTAATCAAATATCATTTGTATTTTTTTATCCTGGCCAGTTATCTTTTTCTCCATCTTCTCCAACTTCAACAACACATCCTTACCGGTAGAAAGTAATTCCCGAAGCTTTACAAAAGTGTCTATAATCAGGATGTTTACTTTTTCTGCCCTTTCGCTTTTCAATACACTGGATAACATCAGTACGCCATGCTCTGTAAATGCATATGGCGGGTATTTGGAGTGTCCCCCTCTCGTTAAAGTCGCATTTTGCGATCTTAAAGACTTGTGCTCTACTGCTGTGAGTTTAAACATATATCGTTCAGGAAAACGACCAATATTTCTTTTTACCTGTCCGTTTTAGCGTCTTGTTTCTACCTGATAGAGTTCTGCCAGATCATTGGACAGCATTACTTTTTTTCCTCTGATATGATGTATTTTACTTACAATAACTTCATGTGGTATGCTTAGTTCTTTACTCATTTTATTTACTTTAAACGGCTAATATAACATCTTGATGTCGCATTTGGAGATACCAAGCTACCCCAACGCTCTACTTCGCCAAGGCTACGTTATCCCAATGGACAACTACACTACTCTACTCTACTCTGCTCTACTCTGCTCTGCTCTGCTCTACTCTACTCTACTCTGCTATGCCTTGCTTCAGTTGAGGCTGTTAAAAAAGCTTCGTTTATCAGTGAGCTTCGTTAGCCTAAAGGATGGAACTGTTGGATTTCTTCCTGTAAGCCCTCCATTTCGTTTTGCACAAAGCTTTCTGTACTGCTGATATACCTGTGGTCGGCCAGTTATTGAACTTCCCTCAGATTGTACCCGCCTGACTGACCATGTCGGGCAGGCATTTTAAACCATTTGGTGATCACATTTACCAAACCGGACATGGATTACGCCAGGGGCGGACAAGTATAACTTCGACTTCATCCCTGTTAATCTGCCTTGAAAAAATACCCACCCAGCCTAATATTTGAAATGTAATATAAACCACCTTGATCTTGAATTTGATAAGCTGATCCCATACATCAAACATAAATATTTAGGTGTAGTTCAATCTACACCCAGAGTTGAGTCCCCAGAGTTGGGCCTATTCCGGTTTCCAGTCTTTGATCAGGATGCCATCCCCGTAGCGTTTAACTACCAACTTCTGTTTTTTTCTCCATTTCAGTTCACGGATAATTTCTATAGGTAAACTGACTATGTAAGTACTGCCCCCGGCTGTTTTCTGAAGGTTTCGTATGTTCCTGTTTTCGATTGTCCTGCGTCCCATAAACTATATAGTTAATTATATAGTAAACTATATAGTTTTTAGGAGAAAAACAAACCTCCCGGTGGAGGCAATAAAAATTGTGGTGCCGATAGCCATACGCAAAGTGCAGGCCATTTTGCACCATTCCCTATAATGGCTCAAGTCTTAGCATTGGCGCCTGCGTTGGCCCGAGTAATATCACCTACCAAGCTACACCCAGTTGAGGTGTATAAAGTGAAAGTGGATAACTGGGTTCGTGGTAAAATGAATGGCGGAGGCCCTGAGATTACTATCCAATCCTACAATGGAAACATATTTATCCGCAAGGGAAATTAAAAACATAAAATTATCTTGTGTCATATTGGGCTCCTAAAATGAAGGGGCTCAATTTTTTTAGTATAGAATGCAACAATTATATAAATATTGCGTCATTGATTAAACCACCAACCAAATCACAAAACCCATGCTAATCAATTATCTTAAAATTGCTTTTCGCAATATTTCCAGAAATAAAGGATCTTCATTTATTAATATTTTCAGTCTTGCCATTGGTATGGCAGCAACCATACTTATCATGCTTTTTGTAAATGATGAACTCAGTTTTGATAAATATCATGAAAAATCAGAACGGATCGTACGAATTACTCGTGCCTGGGTAAACCAGGATGGAGAAACAAGCCTCCATCTGGGTAACGTTGCACCTCCCTTTGGACCACTGCTTAGCAATGATTTTGAAAATGTAGTACTACATGCCGTTCGTTTCCTGGGTGATAACCCTCTCATTACATATAACGACACAAAGATCGAAGAACAACGAGTTTTTCTGGTGGATGGTGACGTGTTTGACATTTTTAGCTGGCCGCTTGTAAAGGGTGACCCCGCTACAGCACTCATTGAACCCAATAGCATAGTAATGACTGAAACGACTGCAAAAAAATATTTTGGTGATGAAGATCCGTTAGGTAAAATGATCAATTATGACAATCTCACTGAATTGAAGGTTACGGGTATTGCCCGGGATGTGCCCCTGAATTCTCATTTCAATTGGGATATGCTGGCTTCGTTAAGTACCTATGAGGCTATGGTGGGAAGAGATCGGATGATGCAGTCCTGGGAAAGTAACAACTACACTACATATTTATTACTTCCTGAAGGGTATGATTATAAAAAACTGCAATCGCAGTTACCTGATTTCCTGGATCGCCATTTACAACCCACAAGCAACGGAAGAAAACCTTCTGAATATAATTACCTGACCCTTTGGCCTCTTACTTCAATTCATCTGCACTCCCATCTCGATTCGGAAGTCGAAGCCAATGGGGATATTGCCTATGTTTATATATATACTATTATTGCCCTGTTTATACTGGTAATCGCCTGCATTAATTTCATAAACCTGTCAACAGCCCGGTCTTCCAAAAGGGCGCAGGAAGTGGGATTAAGAAAAGTGATGGGTGCATATAAATCTACACTTGTCCGTCAATTTTTGGTGGAGTCTGTATTGTTTGCCATTCTTGGGATGAGTTTAGCCATTATTTTGGTTTATTGGTTGCTTCCTTCATTTAATGAATTCATCGGTAAAGGGCTCGCATTGAATTTTTCAAAAGATGCGTTTACCCTGGCAATGATAGGAGGTATTACGCTGATTACCGGTGTCGCTGCAGGTAGCTATCCTGCATTTTATCTGGCTTCATTTAATCCTGCAAGTATTCTGAAGGGGAAAGGTAAAGTAGCCGGTAGTCGGTTTAGCCTGCGTTCCATTTTGGTGATAATTCAGTTTACTATTTCCATAGCATTGATTGTAGGTGTCGGCGTAGTACAACATCAGTTATCCTATATGCTGGGCAAAGATCTGGGATTCAATAAAGACCGCATGGTTATATTGCCAATTAATACAGATATACACAACAAATATGCCTCAATAAAACAGCAACTGGAATCTCAACCTGGTATTGAAAGTGTTTCAATCTCTTCACGGATTCCCTCCGGAAGATTGTTGGATTCACAAGGCACAGTTGCTGAGGTTGATGGAGAAATGAAGCAAATCAGTTTTCGCGTGGCCGATGTTCATGTTGATCATGGATTTCTGGAAAATTTTAAAATATCTTTTATTGCTGGGAGGAACTTTGATTTTTCCAGGGCAAGTGATTCAACAGAAGCGTTCGTAATTAACGAGGCCGCAGTGAAAGCTATCGGGTGGGAAACCCCCAAAGAAGCAATAGACAAAAAATTCAATTATGGTGGACGGCAAGGCCGTATAATCGGGATAGTCAAAGATTTCCATTTCGAATCTTTGCATCAGCAAATAGCGCCCATTGTATTCCTGGTATCATCAGGAAGGGCAAGAAATATTGCTATCCGTATAAAAGAGGGACATCAGGATGAAGTGATGGCTTATCTTCAGGAGCAATGGGCTTTCCTTCGGCCAGGATTCCCGTTTTCAAGCTATTTTGTCGGGGACCGTTTCGATCAGTTGTATGCGGAGGAGGATCGATTGAGTATTGTTGTCAAAGTATTTTCACTTTTGGCCATATTTATTGCTTCCATGGGGCTTTACGCATTGTCATCATATATTGCGGAGCAGCGATTAAAAGAAATTGGAGTACGCAAAGTATTGGGGGCATCAGTGGTTCAGATTGTGGTATTACTCACAAAAGGTATTACATGGCTCGTGTTATTTTCTTTCGTAATTGCAGGGCCACTTACTTATTTTATAATGGCAAACTGGCTTGAAAATTTTGCTTATCATGATAATATTCAACTTACACCTTTTATAATCAGCCTGGTTTTTTCTCTACTAATTGCCTGGGTTACAATAAGTATTCAGACAATTCGTGCTTCACTAATGAATCCGGTTGATACATTACGGTACGAGTGACATAATTTTATTCAAAGGAATAGTGTGTTTGATTAATGTCTGCGGAAGTAGAGATGGGATTGGTAAAAAATAGAGGCGTTGATTGGACATGAGTGTAATGATGACAGAGATAAGAGCCTGAAAATCATTTATTACATACCTCTAGATGGTACGTTACACCTGGTTTAAATCCACGTAGAATAGCCTGATTGAAATCGCTGCATGCCTTCGCATAATTACGAAGCTGTAAATAGCAATACCCTCTTCGCCAAAGGCTCTCTAACTTGTCTTTATCATTTTTAAATACATGTGAAAAGTCTTCAATAGCGGATTCAAATCTATGCATTCGCTGGAAACATATACCCCGGTTGTAATATGCCTGAACCAATCCGGGATTGCTTTCAATTATCTTCGAGAAATCATGGATGGCGCCCTGTAAAAATCCGGTTTGGCCACGGGCTACCCCCCGGTGGAAATACACCATTTCATGTTTGGGATTCAATCGTACGGCTTCGTTCAGGTCCTCAACGGCGCCAGCGTAATCCATTAATTTAAGCTCCACACGTCCGCGCAGATAATACGCTTCAAAATTATCAGACGATTTACGGAGTACATTCGTGAAGTCCATGCCGGCGCTTTTATAATCTTCCATTTTCCAGTAACAGCGGCCCCTGCCCAGGTAGGCATCGGAGGGCATAGGGCTGTTGCGCACAACCCACGAATATTCTACTAATGCCTCCTCGTACATTTCGAGTTCCTCCAGTGTGCGGGCTTTATTGTAATGATAGGATTCGTTGTTTGGTGACCTCGATAAGGCAATGCTGAACATCTCCAGGGCCTCTACATAGTTTCCCTGATCAAAGGCTTCCAGACCATCTTTACCATAATCGGTGCAGGATGCAAGTATAATTACCGCAAAAAGGGGATATATGCGAGCCATAACTAAAATATTAGTTAATAGTAAAAAATAATTCCGCTATTTCCAAGATTTTTTTGTGGTTCAACGGAATTTATTACGGCTGAATAAACAATGATAAATTCCCGGTTTCAGTATCCTCCCTGGTATTTTCGGATAAACCACTCGGCTGTAATCAATGCCAGCAAGATAAAAAACACCCAGATGAGATTGATAAGCGGGAAAAACCGTTCGCTGCTGTGAATTACGTCCGGTGGCTTGTTCCGGATCAGCGCCGACTCAAGTTCATCGAGTTGTGATGGGAAATAAAACTGTCCACCGCTTTTGATAGCCAGTTCACGCAGCAGGTGGTGGTCGGCGGTCAGGTTTACTGCTTCAATGTCCATGGCTTTTACGGCAAACTCACCCGATATCTGGTGTGGCTGGCCATTAATAACTGCCCTGGCCTGGAATGTATAAATGCCCGGCGCTAAATCACGTATGGTAAAACTCGAATTATTCTTGCTTGTAACAAATGTGTAATCAGCAGACCGGTTCGTGTCGCCGGTAATGGTAATGTCAATTTTGACATCATAAATAACTTCGTACAGGCTGTTGTAAGCTTCTGCTTCAAGAATCACAGGTTCATTTTCAAAAAATTCGTTTGTTCGCGGGAACACCCTGAATTTTCGTTTGTCATCCCTTGTAGTAAGGTACTGGATTGATTTTAGTATCAACTCATCCGACATCGTATTGTTTTTATTTTTTGCATAATCAAATAATTTCCATTGCCAGATGCCTTCTCCAAACATGATACCTGTTTTCTTATCGTCTGCATTTCTGAATAAGAGCAACGGCCGGCCTGTTTCTACGCTTCCTACCCGCTGACGAAGCAGTACGTTCGATTCAATATCGGCATTGATTTGTCCAAAAGGGACCCTTACCGGCGGAAAACTGGATAAGAATTCGACCAGTTCGCCGGAAAGTCCGAATAAGCTGAACTGCGGGTAATAAATCGCCGTAACAAGGTCGCCCTGGTTGTGTAGGGAATTTATATGCACCGGGGCAATCGCCTTGTTCAATGCACTGATATTTGTCTGGCTGCCGACAATGTAAAATTCTGGAATTTTCTGCTCTTTGATCCGTTCTACATACGTGTCGGTCAGGCGTTTGCTGTCAGGAATCTGGTGGTAAATGACCAGATCAATATCCTGGATGGCTTCCGGAAATTCGTAAATGCCCGGGATGAAAAGCTCGACATTATAATTGTCATTGGTTTCGATGGCCGAGACAATCGCTTTGATATCGGGGTGCGGAGATGCAGCCATGATCAGGATTTGCTCCTTACCGTCGATGATATCGACAAAGACATGCCGCGTATTATTTACGTAAGTAAACTCATCCGGCATGCCTTCGAGCTTAACCGTGTATCGCTGAAGGCCTACTTCTTCAGCGTCAATAAAAAATTCCGCTTTTTTGAGTTGATTATTCCTGCTGAAGGTAATCGTTTCAGAGGCCAGTTCCTGATTATTTCTGCTGACAGAAATTTTTACAGGTATACCCATATATCCTTCGTTAAATACTTCAGCAATGACGGGAAACCGGTTTCCCTGGTATGAAAGCCGGTTATACATTACGTTTTTTATAACCAGATCCTGCTTACTGATGGTGTCGCCTATGCCGATAGGATACACCGGGAACGTAAATTGAGTAAATGTGGGTGAGATACCCTGGTTGTAAATCCCGTCGGATAGCAGCACAACAGCCCCCAGGTTGGTTCCTTCAAAATCATTCTGCACCGATTTGAAGAGCGCATTTAAATTGGTGGTTTGCCATTCAAAAGTGACAGGCGCATTCAAACTGGTATGTTCCTCATCAAAAGTGCGGAATCGTAATTCATAGCCGGAATTATCGAGCCTGGAAGCTAGTTGTTTGAGACCGGCCATATAATTATACAACGAAACCGAGTCTTCAACGATTTTCAGCGACAGTGAGTTATCAATGACAATTACAACTTTGGGTTTTTCAAACTGGTTTTGTATGATCTTAATAAACGGCCCAACCAACAAGCCGGCTAAAAGTGCGATCAGTACAGCCCGTAAAGCAAAGAGTTGCCAGGTTACCCGATTGCTCCAGGGCGCTTTGTGTTTATAATACAAAAGAAAGGCATACCCCGTACCTGCCAGAAAGCAAAGAATAAAAAACCAGTAGGAGTGCTCAAAAAAGATGGCCGAACCCATATCTCCCAAAGTAAACGATAAATGGTTGATTAAGGATTATGGCCAGGTCAATAATTTCAGAAATAAACGCTACTCACTTCTCAATGATTTTACAGGGTTCAGAACAGCGGCTTTTATTGATTGATAGCCTACTGTGAACCAGGAAATCAGTAATGCAGTAACGCCTGCATCTATAAAAATCCAAACGGATAGATTGGTATGATAGGCTAAGTTTTCTAACCATAGATTTGCCAATGTCCATGAAACAGGAATTGCAATTACCAATGAAATTAGCATGAGTTTTGAAAAATCTTTTGCTACGTCAGCATGCCTCCGTCTACCTGCAAGACTTGTCCGGTAATGTAGGACGACATATCTGACGCTAGAAACACAGCAAGATCGGCAACCTCATCCGGTGTGCCACCGCGTCTGAGCGGGATGGCATCACGCCAGCTCTGAACAGTATTCTGATCCAGTTCTGCAGTCATTTCCGTTTCGATAAATCCGGGTGCAATGGCATTCGACCGTATGTTTCTTGAGCCAAGTTCAAGCGCCACCGATTTTGTAAAACCAATGATACCTGCTTTGGAAGCGGCATAGTTGGCCTGGCCGGCATTGCCTCTCAGTCCCACTACCGAGCTCAGGTTGATTATAGAACCTCCTCTTTGTTTCATAAAGGTGCGAGTAGCGGCTTTCACCGTGTTAAAGCATGATTTCAGGTTCACATTGATCACCTTATCCCACATTTCTTCAGTCATTCGCATCAAAAGATTGTCCTGCGTTATGCCGGCGTTATTCACAAGGATATCCAGCGACCCGAATTCACCAACCACATCGTTGATAAGTTGCTCTGCGGCAGTGAAGTCAGAAGCATCCGACCGGTAGCCTTTTGCTTTCACACCTGTTTCTGTAAGCTCTTTTTCCAGAGCGAGACCTTTTTCTACACTTGACAAATAGGTAAATGCAATATTTGCTCCCTGTTCTGCAAATCGTTTTGCTATTGACCGGCCAATTCCTTTTGATGCGCCGGTGATCAGTGCGGTTTTACCTTCTAACAATTTCATATTTTTTGCGGAGTATTAGTTCTGTGCTTTTCGGACTGCCAAGATAAGATAAAAATCAAAAATGTAAACTCAGCTAACCTGATTAACCGGGTTGCCTGCAATAAACGAGCGAATATTATCTGCGGCAATTTGCATCAGCCGTTCCCTGGCTTCTTTGGTTGCCCAGGCAATGTGAGGAGTAAGTGTGCAATTTTTAGCAGTGAGAAGCGGTGCATCGGGTGAAAGCGGCTCAACGGTAAAAACATCAATTCCTGCAGCCCTGATGGCATCATTGTTCAGCGCATCAGCCAGGTCCTGCTCATTGATGATCTGACCCCTGCTGGTGTTGATAAGTACTGCTTCCTTTTTCATCAGCCGAAGCAGGCTGTCGTTCACCAGGCCGATTTTATGGCTGTTAAGTTTGGTATGTATGCTCACAATATCACTTTTCCTGAAAAGGTCTTCAAGCGGAACAAATTCAAATGTACTACCGGCGTCAGGATACGATGAATGGATAATGACATGCATACCGAATACTTTTCCGATAGCAGCCACCTTTTTACCGATTTTGCCCCAACCAAGCACACCAAGTGTCTTGCCGGATAGTTCATGCAGGGTATTAAGGGTATAACTGAAATCGGGTATTTGACTCCAGCCGCCGTGGTGAATATCAGTGTTATGTCCACCAACATTGTTAAATATTTCCAGAATAAGGGCAAATGTGTGCTGGGCTACCGAATGAGTGCCGTAGCCGGGTATGTTCGTTACTACAATACCCAGTTCTTTAGCGGCCTCAACCGCTACCACATTAAACCCGGTGGCCAGTACGCCGATATATTGCAGCTTTGTCAGCTTTTTAATGGTACCGGCAGGTATAACCACTTTATTGGTAAGTACAATTTCGGAATTACTGCATCTGTCAATAATGTCGAATGGTCCGGTGCGGTCAAAAATTTGCACATTGCCCAGTGCCCTGAGTGGATCCCATGAAATGTCACCGGGATTAAGGGTATAGCCGTCCAGAATGACGATGTTCATTTGTATCTTTAATTGTCAGTAGCAGAATTTCAGAATGACAAATATTCAAAAATTTTCTTATAATAGAATTACACGATCGTAAATTGATAAACCTGCTGCTGATTTCCGTGCTCCTGTATTCTTTGCTACGGTTATGTAACAACATTTTATTATGGATGCAATGATTAAATTGTAATTCTGATCGGGTAGCTGCATGTTGGTGTAAATGGAGCGGCAGGAATGTTTTTTTCCTAACCACAATAGGTTATTTTTGCCGCACTTCTTTCAAGGATAAATCCATTAATTATGGCTATAAAATATGATCTGATAGTAATAGGCAGCGGTCCAGGTGGATATGTAGCTGCTATACGTGCATCACAACTGGGCATGAAAGTGGGAGTTATAGAACGGGAATCGTTGGGAGGTATATGTCTAAATTGGGGATGTATCCCTACCAAAGCGTTGCTTAAAAGCGCTAACGTGTATGAATACATCCAACACGCATCCGATTACGGCATTACCGTCAAAGATGCGGCCATTGATTTCGGTGGAATGGTACAGCGCAGCCGCAGCATAGCCGACGGCATGAGCAAAGGAATCCAGTTTCTTTTTAAGAAGAACAAGATTGACGCCATAAGCGGGTTTGGCATGCTGAAACCGGGGAAAATAGTGGAAGTGGAAGCAGAAGATGGAAAGAAAACCGAATATTCAGCCAGTCATATTATTGTTGCAACAGGCGGTCGGTCAAAAGAACTCCCTAATTTACTCATTGATAACAAAAATGTGATTGGTTACCGGAAAGCCATGTCGCTCGAAAAGCAGCCTAAAAAAATGGTGATCGTAGGGTCCGGGGCAATAGGAGTAGAGTTTGCCTATTTTTATCATACCATCGGCACAGAAGTGACCATTGTGGAATTCCTGCCTCACCTGGTGCCTATTGAAGACGAAGAAATATCGACGCAGCTCGAAAGATCGTTTAAAAAGTCAAAAATAAAAGTAATGACCAACTCCGAAGTTACTGCGGTAGATACAAAAGGCAAAGGGGTGAAAGTAACAGTGAAAACACCGAAAGGGGAGGAAATATTAGCTTGTGATGTGGTGCTCTCTGCTGTGGGTATAACCACCAACATTGAAGGTATCGGGCTGGAAGAAGCAGGTGTGACCACCGACAAGGGCATAATAATTGTGGATGACCATTATAAAACGAATATTCCCGGTATTTATGCAATTGGAGATATCGTACATGGTCCGGCCCTGGCACATGTTGCTTCTGCTGAAGGTATAACCTGCGTGGAGAAAATTTCGGGTTTGAACCCGGAACCAATCAACTATAACAACATTCCTGGATGTACCTATTGCAGTCCGGAAATTGCATCGGTGGGCTACACGGAGGCCGCAGCCAAAGAGGCCGGATATGAAATCAAAGTGGGTAAATTCCCTTTTTCTGCATCTGGTAAAGCCAGCGCTGCCGGGGCCAAAGAGGGATTTGTGAAGGTAATTTATGATGCCAAATATGGAGAATGGCTAGGGGCACATATGATCGGCGCCAACGTAACCGAGCTGATTGCGGAAGTGGTCGCTGCCCGCAAACTGGAAACGACCGCCCATGAAATCATTAAATCCATTCATCCGCATCCCACTATGTCGGAGGCAGTGATGGAGGCTACGGCAGCAGCTTATGATGAAGTCATTCATTTATAATTTTTTCAGAAAAATAAGTAACTCAAAAGTCGGAATTTTGAGTTTCAACCTTCATATAAAAAAACAGCTATGAAATTTAATCCTGGCTTTCCGGTAGACACGTTTGAAAATCTAATTATTACGCTGTTGCTGAGTCCTTCGCCAAAGGCTTCGGCCGCCGGCGAAAGCTTTGCTACGTTTGCAAAAAGCTTAAGCGGTTATGTAAAGAGAAAGTTGACTAAGAACAGATCTTCGGACTCCTGACTCCGGACTTCTGACCCGCCACTGCGGGCAGGCTTCAATAATCCTGAACACTTAAAATGTTAGTATCTTTATTTATTTACCTGATCATGTTATGAAAGCAGACCTGAGAAGTGATACATTCACCAAACCCACTCCTGACATGTTGTCTGCTATGATGGCGGCAGAAGTAGGAGACGATGTGTTTGGAGAAGATCCGACCGTAAATGCACTGGAGAAAAAAGCCGCAGGCATGTTTGGGATGGAGGCGGCAATTTTTTGCCCTTCCGGAACCATGACCAATCAAATTGCGATCCGGGTACATACCCAGTTACAGGATGAAGTGATCTGCGATCACAGGTCACACATTTATCAGTACGAAGGCGGTGGTATTGCGAGTAATTCCGGGGTGAGTGTCAAATTACTTGACGGAGACCGTGGAAGGCTTAAGGCAGATGATATACGCCGTAATATAAATCCGGACGATATTCATAAACCCGTGACCCGGCTCGTCGGCATTGAAAATACGGTAAATAAGGGTGGAGGCTGCTACTACGATATGGCGGAACTGAAAAAAATCAGGGATGTATGCAACCGTCATAGACTGGTCATGCACCTTGACGGTGCACGGCTCTTTAACGCCCTTGTTGAAACAGGTGAAAAACCGTCTCAGCACGGTGAATTGTTTGATACGGTATCGGTTTGCCTGTCTAAAGGCCTTGGCGCTCCGGTAGGTTCGCTCCTGATCGGATCAAAAGAGATGATAAAAAAAGCACGCTGGGTAAGGAAAGTGTTTGGTGGAGGTATGCGGCAGGCGGGGTTTCTTGCCGCTGCCGGTATCTATGCCCTGGAAAACAACATTGACCGCCTGAAAGATGACCACCGCAGGGCACGAACTATCGGTGACGCACTTCAGGAGGCTGCATTTGTCAGCGAAGTGATGCCCATTGATACCAACATCATCATTTTCTCGCTAAAAGAAGGCTACACCACAGAGCAGATTCTTGCCAGGCTGGCTGACAAAAATGTACTCGCGCTGCCTTTCGGCCCCAATGAAATCCGGATGATCACTCACCTCGATTTCATAGATGAAATGCTGGAGCATACAGTACAGGTTTTAAAAACAATTCGCTAAAACCGTTTTTTACTTACCAGATATACGCCTGAAAATATCATCAGGGTGTAGATGATCACATTGGCGCCCGGTGATTCATTAAGAAACACAAAAGCAATCAACGTTGCAAATAAAGGTTGCAGATAAATGTAATAGCTTACAATCGTTGGGGTTATAAATTGTAGTGCCCAGACATTCAACAGGTAGGCAAGAACGGTGGTAAACAAAATGATGTACAATATGCTTGCCCATCCTTCCATTGGCATATCATACCAGTTAACGGCCAGCAGTTCTCCTGTACCAAACGGTATTATAATAATCAGTCCGAAAAGGAAAACCCATTTAACGATTGTAATGGCCCTGTATCTTGCCATCAGTGGCTTTACCAGCACAAGGTAAATGCCATAGGAAGCAGCATTGATTAGAATGAACAAATCGCCAAGAAAGGACCCGGCTTCCCACTGCACTTCATTCCGTAAAATCAGCATTACGGCTCCTGTACTTCCGAGAATGATTCCGGCAACTTTTAACTTTGTGACAGGTTCCTTCAGAATTAGCCATGAAGCTACAAGTACGATAATGGGGTTGCTTGTCATGATAATGGAGGCGCTGATTGAGGAGGTCATGCTTAGCCCCTTAAAGAATATGAGCTGATTGATGGCTATTCCGAATAATGCACAGGCCATTAGCCGGATGTAATCCCTCCGGTACCGGATTACCTCACCCCCTTTCACGACGTCGAACAACCAGAAAATCAGGGTTGCCAAAATTACCCGGACGAGAATAAACCCAAACGGTTTAATCAAGTCCGGCATGGCAATTTTGGCAATGCTATATGTTGCCCCGTAAATCAGGCCTACAAACAATAGCGTTCCGTGTACTTTGATCTGTTGTGTGTTCAGGGGCATAACCAGATTGTAATACCCGAATATCAATAATATAATTTAATCCTGCATTATTAATTTTATAGTTATCTTGAAAAACTATGTTGACACAACGAACTCCGCTGGCTGAACGGATCAGGCCATACACACTTGACGGCCTGATCGGACAGGAGCATCTTACCGGAAAGGATGCTGTACTGAGAAAAGCCGTTGAATCGGGAAGCATACCTTCGATGATACTGTGGGGACCGCCGGGCGTAGGGAAAACCACGATAGCCAATATTGTAGCCAACCAGGTGAAACTGCCTTTTAACGTACTTTCGGCCGTGAGCGCCGGCGTAAAGGATGTCAGGGAAATAATCACCAAAGCCCGTCGCCAGAACGGAGCCATCCTTTTTATTGACGAGATTCACCGTTTCAACAAATCCCAGCAAGACGCCCTTCTCCATGCCGTCGAAAAAGGGATCATTACGCTGATCGGTGCTACCACCGAAAACCCTTCGTTTGAAGTGATTCCTGCATTGCTCAGCCGGTGCCAGGTATATGTACTTAAACCCCTGGGTGAAAAAGAGTTGCTGCAGCTCATTGACAATGCATTATCGTCAGACAGTGAACTGTGTGTCCGTAAATTTACATTCAAAGAACACAATGCATTACTCAATTTGTCAGGCGGTGATGCTCGAAAACTGCTAAATCTGCTTGAGTTGCTTGCCGATTCGGTTAAAAAAGATCCCATTGTAGTAACGGACAAAGTGGTGATGGATATTGCACAGCAACGCGTGGCCATTTATGATAAAGCAGGCGAACAGCATTACGATATCATATCGGCATTTATAAAATCCATCCGTGGAAGTGATCCGAATGCGGCCGTTTATTACCTGGCCAGAATGGTGGAAGGAGGCGAAGATGTGAAATTCATTGCCCGCAGAATGTTGATACTGGCTTCGGAAGATATCGGGAACGCCAACCCCACCGCCCTGGTGCTGGCAAATAACTGCTTTCAGGCTGTAAATGTGATCGGCTACCCCGAAGCGCGTATCATCCTGTCGCAATGCGCCATTTACCTTGCCTGCTCGCCAAAAAGCAACGCAAGCTATGTGGCCATCAGAAATGCGCAGGCAAAAGTGAAGGAATCCGGCGACCTTCCGGTGCCGCTTCATATCCGAAATGCCCCTACCGGATTAATGAAGAAGCTTGATTACGGAAAAGGATATCAATATTCACATGATTTTTCCGGCAATTTTTCTGAACAGGAGTATCTCCCTGATGCGATTTCAGGAATTAGATTCTTTGAACCCGGCAACAATCCACGAGAAAATGAGATGCGGAAAAGGCTGGTGCAGTGGTGGAAAGAAAAATACGGGTATTAAAATACCAGCTACCTAACTGGCGTAAAAGTCATGTTCCCTTTCAAACCTTCTAAAAAAGTCGTCATTTTCCGGATCGCGGAGCGATATCGGGCCGCGCCCAACGTAACGAAGTGAAGGTGGGTAAGCTCCTTGTTTGAGGTAGTAAAGTAAATTTTCATTACAGTGTATAATTCATGAGATTACCCGGATAAACCCCCGCCACGGCGGGGCAGACGGGTGATGACGGTACCACTCACTCGTCATTACCCGAATCGCATAGCGATATCGGGTAATCTCAAGAATCAGGAACACAGATAAAAGACAATAGAATCGGTGAGTCGTTAGGGGGATTACCCGGTCAAGCCGGGTAATGACGTTCTTCGTTGAGGATTACCCTGTCAAGCCGTGTAATGACTGTGTAATCCGACTATCAATACATATTTACTATCTTATAGGTTTAAGAGTAAACTGTTCATTTTCTATAAGTTGAATGCATTTATGGGGGCCTCAGAGCGAAGCGCCCGCCCTAACGACGTCAGTCGGACGGGATGAGTCTCAAGTAAAGAAGAGAATATTCATGAGATTCCCGCCTGCCGGAAGGGCAGGTTTCTTCCGTGCCGTATTCTTTTCTTCTTTTACCCTCGAGTTATTCTTTGTTCTTCTTCTTTTACCCTGATGAAAAAGAAGCAAAAACTGATCTGTTGTACCTGTTTGAGTTGATATTTAGGATAATACTGCCCTCGTTTTATCTATTTTCCTTAGTAACCGGTTAAAAAACCGGTTTCTCTCTTTTTGTGAAGATGAACTGATTAGGCTTGATGTTGCTAGAATATTTTTGATATAACGCTCAGTGCCTTCACAAAAACCCAGATGTGTCGTGGTTAAAATGTTGAGGTTATTATGCGTAAGATAGGTAATGCGTGTATTCCGCATTTTAAAAAATATGGTCTGATCTGCAATGCTCACTTCGTTGCTGTATAACTGAAAATTACCCTCCTCGCCCGATTCGCTGGTGCCAAAGTGGAAATTATACCCCACCTCGGCCTGATGCTCGACATGCCTGACGAGTTTTTCAAGATAATCAAGTAAAATAAGCGAATCAGAAGGAGTTTGATACAGTCCGCAGTCATAATAAAATTCGATTTGTCGCAGCGTAATATTTATGGTTTCGTAGCTCCATACTTCAATGCTTGGGGTTTTGATATATTCTTCCCATATTTTTAACCCTATATCGATATAATCTTTGGGTAAAATTTCAAATTCAAATTTCTCATCTGCATACCGGGGTACCTTCAGAATGGTTTTCATCCAGAAAAAACATTTGAACTCACTTAATCTTGGAAATTGGAAATGATGCCAGGGAGGTATATCTTTTGCCAGAAAGGTTAGATTCCGGATGTCGTACTGATTGATAGTGCGAAGATTATCCAGGATTGAATTCAGGTAGTCTTTAAAAGTAAAGGATTCGTTATTAATTGACCTGTACTGAAAGGTTACCGAATCGTTCTGCGTGTTGAGCAGGGTGTCCAGCGATACGCCGAAATGATTGCTGAGTCGCTGTACTTCATTCAGGCTGAGGGTGGTTTCTCCTCTTAACCTTCTGTATGCGCTGTCCTTACTTATATTTAGCACATCAGACAACTCATCTGCAAGCGATAAATTGGCAGGCATACTCTTTCTGACAAGATCAAGAAATGAAATCTGGATGTTCTCAACAGGAGTCATTACGGAGGTTATTTGCAAAAAGTGCAATTCAATTTGGTTATTTTTACGGTTAAATGCAAATTCGATAGCATGTTTATGCAATTATTACAATTATATGCGAAAAGGCCGAATTTGAGCCATCAATATGCATTTATTACTTTTTTGACAATAATTGTTTTCGGGATTCATTTTTGAATCCTATTAACGGGGTTATAGCTTGGCATCATAAACGGGAAGGTATTCAGGTTCGTTCAGGGTGAAAAGACGATGAAGGGAGATTTCGTTATTACATCAAACAATTATTACCAGCTATGATCTTTCAAATCAACATTAGAGGATTTACAATACATGATTCAGGAAACACCATTGCGTATGTATCATGGCCTCAGAAACATTCCAATGTGTACTTGTTTTAATGGATACTGTTCAATATTATAATTATCTGCAGGATGTTTTTGAAGATATTTCAGAGTATAGCCGTGTGGGAGTGCTATCTTTTTGCAACCCAGATGCAGACAATCTGAGAATATCCTGGCAAGTGGCCCCCCATATAACTTCGAATTCAATTTTTCCTGCACTTGTAGCCGGATTAAACAAATTAAATAATGTAAAAAGAGATATATACCTGAAAAAATACGCCATTTCAAATGTGTATAAAATCCTCAACGCAGATTTCAAATTTGGATTTTCAGGTCCTTATACGATTACAGGAGAGGTATGGAAGGAAGAATCAATTGTGTGTGAAATGCACTCAGGAGAACGTAGCAACTCCAATTCTATATCGGCTACTCCCTGATTTTGTTTGAATTTTGAATGATGTGCTATAAAACAATTCCCCTGGACTGATAAGGGTTATTCAAATCGCCCAGGGGAATATCTTATAGTTGGCTTGTTAATCTAAATCAAATGTAGAATATATTGATTTACAACAAAAACCGGATTCGATAAGGGGTATATTCTTTCGTCGAGTGGATAAATCAGTCGATAAAATGAAATTATCGATTTTGAAACTGAGCATTTAAATCACCGTATTTTTCAAGGTCTTTCACTATTTCCTGGTCTAGGGGGGTGTCTTTTATTACATTATAGCGATCCCAGAAAACCTTGTTATAAGGTAAATCCTGATATTGCAGGCCATATCGTTTCATTTTCTTACCGGTAGAGATCCATTGCAGGTTGGTGATTTTTACCTGGTTTATCAGGAGCATCTGATCTAATTCCGTTTTGGCCTCCAGCTTGCCTGTATTGCGGTTAACCCAGTCATAAAAAGTCTTTACCTTTAAATACTTCAGATAGAGTTTCCCTTCAAATTCTTTAAACTCTATCACTTTTTCCATTTTCATGATCTTTTCCACACGTTTACCCGACCGGTTTATTTCCTGTAATGCAATGGTTCCGTCGCCATACCTGTAGATCATCTTATGAATGCCGTAAGTTTCCGTATCGATAAATAAATGCAGAAAATATCCGTGATCACCGCTTAATTTCAGCTCATATAAGGTTCTGCCTCCCATACTGTTTTTTCCTTCCCTGGATATGTTTTGAAAAAAGAGCGGATTATCTGTAAAGCTTCGGTACTTGACATTATTTTCAAGAAGCAGTTCTTCCAGCAGATTATACTGGTCGAAATATTTATTGAATTCAAATTCATAATTAAGGCTTTTTCTGACTTCAACAAGACTTACCCTTTCCCTCAGCTTAAACGGATTACGCGGCGAACTGTAATCCTTATCGTAGATATTTACAGCTGCTTCAAGTACTGAGATGTATTTTCCATCTACTTTTTTAAGATCTCGGTAAAACCCGTCCATCGAGTAAGGTTTCATGGGATAATTTTTTTCGATTGAATTCAACGCAATCTGCAATATTTCACCTCCCGCTAAGGAATCCAGGATCACCACCTCCCTGAGCATTGTTGCCTCTTTTGATAGGTTGAAGCTATTCAGGTTGTCAGGGTCCAGATTCTGCACACTTTCGGCCAAATCTTTGTACCCCAGCATACTGATTACCATTGTCCCGTCTTTGAGGCCAGCCGGTATATGAAAATCAAATTCACCTTGTGTGTTGGTAATCGTTCCCAGCGAGGTTCCTTTCAGTCCGATCGAAGCAAAAGGTAGCGGGGTCTGATCTTCAATATCTGTTACCCGCCCCGATATAGTGATAAAGGAAACCTGGGCAAATAGCGTATTTGCCAAAATAAAGAAATATAGAAACAGGATCACCTTCATAGGCGGTATGTCATGAAATTCAAATCCGGTAAATATTAAAATCTGCGTAAAGTGCGCTGAAAATTTCGATAGAATAACATATTTATCGATGGATAATCAAAGATAAAACGGATGTAACCGTAATTTTCTTTTAAATTTATACTTTTTACTACTTAATACATTCCGGTTGACAAGTAAGTTTCATCAGGATAGCGCCAGGCATATCTGGCAGAAAGCATATCTGTTGCTGTGCATTTGGTTTGCTATAAATTTCAGTATTGCCATTTTTGTCAGGTATCTGACCACAAGCCCTTTTATTTCAACTGTTTATAACGGCGTAGCTATTTTTATTATCCTTTGCCTGCTGATCCACCCAATCTGGCGATGGTGTACGGTAGTGAGCAGGTTTACGGTGCCTGTTCAGATTCTTGGACACATTGTCGGAATTGTAGCCTGGTTTTTTCTGATGGGTTCGGTTTATTACTTTTTTGAATACTATCTCGATAATTTCCGGTCTTTCTCCGAATACAAAGAGTATCTCACTTCCCTGCTGGGTACAGACGCTTTTCAGTTGTATTATCAGTATTTTACTACCGCATTCGTGTTTCATGTAATTGATTATACCGAACGGTTAAAAAACAAGGAGAAAGAAAAGACAGCGCTTGCGTTAAAAAATCAGGAAATGCAGCTTTCACTGCTTAAATCACAAATAAATCCGCATTTTCTGTTCAATACCCTGAATTCTATTTCGACTTTGATTGGCAAAAACAAGGTTAAAGCCAGGGAAATGATAAACCGCCTTTCGGAAGTTTTCAGATATGCCCTTGAATCGTATGAAGACCGGCAGGTAAGTTTAGCGGATGAATTGCGATTTACCGAAAATTACCTGAATATACAGAAAGTACGGTTTGGAGATCGACTCAACTTTATCCGTGATGTTGACCGGGACTGCTTAAAAATGCAGGTTCCTCCCATGATTTTACAACCAATTGTTGAAAATTCGGTTAAACATGGTATAGGACCCAAGGATGAGGGAGGTACGATTCGCATAACTATTAAAAAGAACGGAAATTATGTGTATTTCGAAATTGCCGATGATGGTCTGGGAATAAATGCCAACAAAGGTATCAAGGAACATGGCAGTGGGGTGGGGATATCCGTATCTGACAAGCGTTTACGTAAAATGTATGGACAAGAATCAAGGCTGAATCTTGAGGCTGACGAGTCGGGATTCAAAGTAAAATTTAAAATCCCTGTTTCAGAATGAAATTAAAATGCATTATAGTTGATGATGAAAAGCTGGCGCGGGATCTGTTGTGCGAATTTCTGGAAAGTTATGACCAGGTAGAGGTGGCCGCTACCTGTAAGAATGGAACTGAAGCTATCAAAACGATTGATAATATAAAACCGGAACTGTTGTTTCTGGATATCCACATGCCTGGTATAAATGGATTTGATGTGCTTGAGAACATTTCGTACCAGCCCAATGTGATATTCACAACAGCTTATGACCAGTATGCGGTCAGGGCTTTTGAGAAAAATGCAGTGGACTACCTGCTGAAACCTATCGATGAAAAACGATTTGCTTCGGCGCTGGATCGCGTGATTTCACGAAAGAAAGAAAGTTCGCCTGATTTGAAACAATTACTCGAGGAAATTAGCGCACGGACACCATCGGGATATTCCGAATCTATTTTTGTTCAAAAATCGGATAAATACTACCGGATAAATGTAGATGATATTTTGTATCTTGAAGCTTCCGGTGATTATACGGTAATCAGCACTGCAAGAGAGCAATATGTAAGCTCAAGGGGCATCAGCAAGCTGGAATTAAAACTGGATCCAAATCTTTTTTTACGGGTTCACCGTTCCACCATCATCAACCAGAGTCACCTGAGCGAAGTTGAGAAGTATTTTAACGGCGGAATGATTGCTAAAATGCAGAATGGTAAAACATTTCGGATCAGCAGGAGCTATGTAAAAAAGATCAGAGATAATATTTTGTAGCGGGAAACGGTTCCAAACTCTGGTCTCAGTGCAGCCTTATAATTTTTCTTTGGAGCTGTCTCAAAAGAAGTACCGTCATGCTGAACGAAGTGCCCGCCCGGCAGCGTCATCAATAAGCCTATGGAGTCTGATGGATGAACCATTCGGACGGGCCCGCCTGCCGTGGGAGCCATTAGCAATGGCGGGCAGGAAGGATCTGCCTTTATTCCACGTCATTCTGAGGCCTACATAAATGCATTCAACTTTTAGAAAATGAACGGTTTAGACGCAATAGCGCATCACAACTTCTGGTGTCATCCCGAATCCAGCTTTGCTGGATGAGGGATCTTTGCCAGCAAGAAAAGGAAAAGCAGTTGACTTTCACTTCGGTAAAGATTTCTCTCCCACTAGCAGCGGGATCGAAATGACAAGTAAATGTGTGGAATTAAACATCTTTCACTCTACGACCAATCGAATCCCTTCGCGGAGAGCATACTCACCCCGCATCAAAATGAATGGACAGATATACCCGTTCAGATGTTTCTTTTCCATCTTTGATAGCGGGCAGCCAGGAGGGACCGCTTTTTATTAACCGGATTACTTCCTCCCCGCTGCCATATCCGGGGCTTTCAATAATCTCAAATCCCGATAAATTTCCGGATTCTTCTACGGTAAATGCCACTACCACAGTTCCGGAAATCTTGTTTTCAATGGCTTCTTGCTGATAAACCAGGTTTTTTTTCAGGTAGCTGATATACGCATCTCTGTACACTGCGGGTCCCGGAAACCGGTCAAATATTTCGGCATCAACGTTATTATCATTTCCTGCTAAGGCATATTCAAATAAAACGGTTGTGCCCGGGTTCATGGTAACATCGAAAATACCGCTACGATTAACGGCCATTTCAGACGGCTGAAAATTAATATGACTGAACCGTAAATCAGTTTCGTTTTCATCAAGAATGACTTCATACCGGCCGTTTTTACCAGTTACTGCACCACGTCCGGTTTCGCTTATGATCACATTCACACCCTGTAAGGGTATATTATTGTTTGCATAAACTGTTCCGCTTACAGTTTTTAGTGATATACCGGTTTTCTTTCCGGCGGCTTCGGTAGCCTGAATCCTCACAGCCTTGTCTTCTGTACGGGCCATCTGCCTGGCTCTGGGATCCGGTTCTGCAAGGGTCACAGGCGCTTCGCCGGTAAGGATTTTAGAAATTGCTTCCATTTCCTTTTCATCTGCAGCTATTAATAGATCGTCTGTTGGTTCTTCCGGATCAGTAGCTGGAGTTATATCCTCCCCGGCGCCGGTGTCTGTAGCGTCTGTTTTACCTGCTGTGGTTTCATCCTCATCTTGGATGGTAACGGGCATTTCTTTTTCTTTACCTCCTTCAGGAAACTCTTTTGTTGTCGCTTCTTCAATTGCTTTGTATCGGGCATCATCACGGCTCCATTCACTTTCTGCCGGTATTGTTTTATCAATAGCCTCTATCTTGCCTTTCGCGATAGTCGCTGTATCAGATCCTGAGAATTGCCGACTTGCTGTTTCTTCGAGTTGTGCCAGCCTCGGAGTTACCGGGTTTTCGCGGAATATCAATACAAGAACAGCCGAAACAATGAGTAATGATACAGCGGCAGCAATGCCGAATCGGTATTTGCTATAAAACCATAGGGAAGCCTTATCCGTTTTATTCCGGATTTCTTTTTCAATCTGTTCCAGTAGCAGCAAGGCCTGTTCGGGATTTTCCAGGTGGCTTAACCCTTCAACTGCATCATTGAGAAACGAGTCATCAAGCATCAGTTTTTCGAGGTCATGCCGTTCAGCTTCCGGGAGTTCCCCTTTCAGGTATTGGATAATATGGTCTTTAGTGATTTTCAAGTCAGTTTTTCATTGCGTTTTCGATACAAATTTTAAGATTTCTTTTACCATTTTGCAGGTAGCTCTTTATCTTTTTTATTTCGATATTCAATTTGTCAGCTATTTGCAAATAAGATTTCTTTTTAAAATAAAATAGCCGTATGCATTCCTGCTGGGCATCAGGCAGCCTTCCCATGCATTTTTCAAGTATTTCCAATTCTTCATCACTAGTATCTTCATTTACAGGATGCCAGATATGTTTAGATTCCATACTGTTATGTAAAACAAATTCATAATCTGTCACATTTTCGGGATGAGACTTATCTTTTCTGAGCTTCATCAGGCAATGATTGCGGGTAGTTACATAAATCCAGCTCCGGAAATGCTGTACGTCGTGCTTCCTCAGATCACCTGAAGCTTTTTCAAATATATCCATCACCGCATCTTTACTGTCTTCTGTGTGGCCAAGATATTTCATGCAGACCCCAATCAACAGATGATAGTATCTGAGAAATAATGCTGAGAATACACGTAAATCGCCATATTTCCTGTATTCCGTAACCAGATATGCATCCGGTTTCGACTCCAAATTTTCTTTGCTATAGTTTGTCATCAGGTGCTTTGAGGGCGCTCAAAATAAAAAAACAATCTGATTTATGGAATTCTTCTCCTGTTTGCATCTCTATTGTGAACCAAACAAATATAATTATGAAAAGGTCATTAATTCTTTTATTGTTACTGGCAGGTAGTTTATCAAACACCAGGCCGGAATTTATTATCGAAGGCCGGGTTGCCTCGTCGGACGCCGGAGGCCCTTTAAAAGGAGTGAATATTTTACTAAAGGGCACTTCTGTCAGCACAACGACAGATGAAAATGGAAAATTTAGCATGGCGGTACCTTCTCAGGGGGGTATGCTTGTTTTCTCGCTCGCAGGTTACGAATCTAAAGAGATCAAAGTGAAAAAAGCGGGCTGGCTGGAGATAAAGCTGCATATAAAAATTCAAAAAGTAGCTAAACCGGAGGAGGAAGATTATGCAATCAGATCCATGGAATTTATAAGACGTCAAAAAACGTCTCCTGCAATGGGTTTGGGAATGGTTTCCTATCGGGCCGATGCCGTACGATATTCTGACGGGAATCAGTATCAGAACTGGAATACGGAGGATTATACTGCCATACATGAAAATATTTTCCTTGATCCGGTACAAAAACCACTTTCAACCTTTTCCATTGATGTAGATGCAGCATCATACAGCAACATGCGGCGGTTTATCAACAATGGCCAGAAGCCACCTATAGATGCGATACGCATCGAGGAAATGGTGAATTACTTCGGGTATGATTATGAGCAACCCCGTGAAGACGTTCCGTTTGCCGTTCACACCGAGTTGGGTACAGCCCCTTGGAATAAAAACCATAAGTTGCTTCAGATTGGGCTGAAAGGAGTGGATATACTTAAAGAAAACCTCCCTCCGTCGAATCTGGTATTCCTTATTGATGTTTCCGGATCCATGAACAGCATCAATAAGTTGCCCTTGCTGAAATCTTCATTCAGATTACTGGTAAATGAACTCAGGAGCGAAGACCGGGTTGCCATGGTGGTATATGCCGGGGCAGCAGGACTTGTGCTTCCTTCCACCCCGGGAAATAAAAAAGAAACCATTTTAGAAGCGCTTGACCTGTTGAATGCAGGTGGAAGCACTGCAGGAGGAGCAGGCATAAGACTGGCATATAGCATTGCACGGGAAAATTTCATTGAAGGTGGGAACAACCGTGTGATTCTTGCCACTGACGGTGATTTCAATATTGGTGAATCAGGTAACGCGGCTATGGAAAGACTGATTGAAGAAAAAAGAGAGGATGGTGTTTTCCTTACCGTGCTCGGTTTTGGAATGGGTAATTATAAAGACTCAAAAATGGAAATACTTGCGGATAAGGGGAATGGTAATTATGCTTATATCGATACCATCAGGGAGGCAGAAAAGGTTCTTAAAAAGGAATTTGGAGGCACTTTGTTTACCATTGCCAAAGATGTGAAGATACAAGTGGAGTTCAACCCTGCAAAAGTGCAGGCTTACCGGCTGATAGGTTACGAAAACCGGGCATTGAAGGATGAAGATTTCAACAATGACAAAAAGGACGCTGGCGATCTCGGCTCAGGGCATACCGTAACGGCGCTGTATGAGATCATACCTGCGGGAGTGGAGGATACACTGCTATATAATGTAGATGAACTGAAGTACCAGTCAGTCAGAACAAATCCAAATGCACATAAATCATCCGAACTGGTAACGATCAAGTTAAGGTATAAGCTTCCGGATGAAAACCGGAGCCGGCTTATTACCACTGTTGTGAAAGACCGTGAGGTATCCTGGGAGCAGACATCAGATAATTTCAGATGGGCTGCGGCAGTAGCATCATTTGGCATGATACTTCGTGACAGTGAATTTAAAGGGATTGCTACATGCGGCAATGTAATTCAATGGGCACAATCGGCCAAAGGCGATGATAAGAATGGATATCGCAGGGAATTTATCCAAATGGTTGAAACCTGCAGTGTGTTCGCAAGCCGTTAACCGTTCGAATTAATTCTGATTAAAGTGAAACCTGCTTATTTTTAAGCAGGTTTTTTTAGCAATGCAATATGATTCCTGAACAAATAGAGAAGAAAGCAATTCAACGAATAGGTGAATATACCGGCATGCCAACGAAGTTTGTTAGCTTTCGATATACTTCCGGAGGTTGTATTAACAGCACCGGCGTAATAGAAACCGAAGCAGGTCACTTCTTTATTAAATGGAACCTCAAAAATGCATTTCCCAATATGTTTGAGGCTGAATTTAAGGGATTAGACTTGCTTCGTAACTCCGAAACTGTCAGGATACCTGAACCGCTTTTTACAGAGGAAGCATACACTTACTCATTTTTACTTACTGAATACATTGTCAGCGGACCCCGGTCTGGTAACTATTGGGAACAGCTTGGGCAGCAATTGGCAACGATGCATCAGCATACCACTAACCACTTTGGCCTGGATCATAATAATTACATAGGTTCCTTGCCACAAGTAAATAATTTTGCCAACAATTGGATTGATTTTTTCATCAATCAACGGTTGGAAGTCCAGCTTAAACGAGCCTTAGATTCAGGTAAGTTAACGCAGGCTATCCGTAATGCTTTTTACCGGCTTTTCATTTCTCTGCCATCCATATTACCTGAAAACGAGCCGGCTGCACTAATCCATGGCGATCTCTGGAGTGGCAACCTGATGACCGGCCCGGGGGGAGAACCGGTAATCATTGATCCGGCCGTGTATTATGGAAACAGGGAAATTGAAATTGCATTTACAACACTTTTCGGAGGATTTGATACTGTTTTTTATACCGCATATGAGCAAACCAGACCTTTAGCTCCGGGTTTTTTTGAAAGACAGGAAATTTATAACCTGTATCCCCTGCTTGTACATGTAAACCTTTTTGGAGGAGGGTATATTTCGCAAGTCGAACGAATAGTCAGCAGGTTTTAAAATGCGTATTGCTGTCGGCGACGCTTGAAAAAAGGCCTTAAAACTGCTTTTTCAAGCAGGAAAATACATAGAAATGCGTTCAGATAGATCAGCCCCTTGAAAAACAATTCTTGTCGGAATCCTATGTTCGGATCAATTGTAAAAGTCTTTTCCTTTAATATAATTTGCTGAGGCTCGATGGACGGGATAACCTCAGCTAACGAAAACTGTGATAGTAATACCAAAGCTGCAACAGAACAAACAGCAATAATACCCAATACCATAATCAAATTTCTCTTCCAAAATAATTCAGGTTTTATGGTTTCGGAAAGAGGTGCTGCGGGCAGATTACGCATCACCGATTCGGTGAATCCGGGTTTGGTTTCAGGTAACGCCTGATCTGACAATACTGAATCAATATTTTTAAAAACAGTATAACGCTGTAGCAATACTTCATCGCCGTTAATCTGTTTCCTAAGCAGGCCGGCCCTTTCTTCTGTAAGGCTTCCGTCAATCAATTCCTGTATTTCCTTATCCGTAATCATTTCTGTAAATATAATCTTTTATAATAAAGTCTCCATATCTAATGGAAAGCTATTTTTTAATACTTCAGCCAGCTTCTTACGCGCACGGAACAGCTTCACCTTGACTGCATTAGTTTTAATTCCGGTTATTTTTGATATCTCTTCCATACTACATTCTTTCAGATAAAAAAGTGTCAAAACCGTTGCATCCACGGGTGCAAGTTCAAGCAAACCATTCTCTATTGCATTTTTTTTGTCATCCTGGTATAATCCATGCGATGTATCATGTTCAGCTGAGGCTACATTATGCATAATATTCTCCAATCCGGACACCACAATTTTCGGTTTTCTTTTATAACTGATTGCCGTATTAAAAGCTATACGATAAAGCCAGGTTGAGAATTTGGATTTACCACTGAAGCTTTTTAAATACTGAAAACATTTGATAAAAGTGTCCTGTGCAGCCTCTTCCGCTTCTTCCTTATTATTTAAAATTCTGACAATAATAGCATAAACATAATTTTTATACCGGTCAACCAGAACACGGTATTCCTGTGTTTCACCTTTCAGAATGTTTGCAATGGTATCCCGGTCTGAAATTTCAGAATAAGTCTTACTCACAATATCTTGGACGTATAGATCCTAATACAAGTTACATAAATCATGCATTATCTTTTGGTTTAAAAATAGCGCACAGAAGAAAATTAAAATCAGTGATTCGTTTGGGGGATTACCCGGACAAGCCGGGATGACGTTTGGGCCTGGGGATCTCACCTACTTACACTGGTGCGGGTCTTCCAGCTAGGCCAGCGCGCCGGCGAGGCCCGTGACCTGCCATCCTTACCTGATAGCCAATATTATCACCATCACATGCACGGAATTTCGCGATCACATTTTTAGCGAATCTCTGAGCAACACCCAACCCCTTAGTCCGGGCACGTCATTGCCCGACGACAGATCGGGCAATCTCCTTGTAAGAAGTGTATGTGGGAATAATTTTGCTCATGCTGTAACCTTATGTAGAAACGATGCGTCAAAAAGGACGAAACAATTAAAATACAATTATTATGGGAGAAGGAGTTTTAGGAATTTTGTGGTTGATCATTCTATCAATCGGCATATTGATAACAATCGTGTATATACGTAAATATACCAATATGGAAAGACTTGGAATGATCGAAAAGGGGTTAAACCCGGGCGATCTTAGCATATCAAATAAAACGGGGCAGGCGCTTTGGCCATTACGGTTTTCGCTGTTGTTGATCGGAGCCGGGCTGGGATTATTTGCCGGTTATTTACTTGATGCACTGGATATGGAAGAGATAGCGTACTTTTCAATGCTGTTCATTTTTGGTGGTATTGGGCTGGGCATTTCATATATCATCGAAGAAAAGCGTGATAGAGATAAGGCGTTACCTAACGGTAAATTACCGGTTGGCAAGACAAGAGGGATTTCAGGTTTATGAAATCCCTCTTTCCTGTTTTTCAGCGCCGGGACACCTTATAAATTTTTCAAGTTTAGTGGCCTTGATATCCTGCTAAAAACTACAATACTGCCACCAGGCAGTAATCGAACGCCCCACAGTATGCCACAGGAATCATTCGAAGGTAAACCCTTCCTCAAGTCCCTGGTGCCACCCACATTGGGCAGAGTTACCAAAGATTTTCGGAAAACCTTGGGGCGTTCTTGACTTTTCCCATAGGG
>JADFHN010000164.1 GCA_022567155.1 Bacteroidota bacterium | reverse complement strand
TTAAGGGATTTGGTTTCTCTGTCCGTTGTCTCAGGGATTAAAAGTCGCTTTGACTCCCGATAATTATCGGGATTGACCCTTTGACAATTTTATGGGGCGTTAGCCCCAATTTTTTAAAAAATATGAAGTTACATAGTGTACTACCAGTTTACAAGGCAAGTTACTATTTGGTATTAGGCATATTCAGTTTACCCCGTTGAATATAGCCCTTGGTCGTAGGGGCACCCTACGCCCAATCTCAGTCCATAATTCGTCGGTACTACGGAGATATACACTCACCACCTGCCGGTTTACCCTGTCTACCGAGGCAGACTGCCGAAGGCATGGCAGGCAAGTGTAACCACAACGAACCTGACAAGCATTGCCAGCCTGGATGATACGATGCATATTACCCCTAATGGCATAGGTTAAATACGTGGAATTCCATATATTCGGGCGTTTGCAATAATTAAAAAAGCGTGCATGATAGAACCTAAAGAACATCACAAAGAAAGAGAAAGACAAAAAGATCTGGAATCATATTCTATTCTCGACAGTCTTTCGGAACCCGACTATGATAATTTAACGGTAATAGCAGCAGAAATATGTGGGACTCCAATTTCTCTGATAAGCTTAATTGACAACAAGCGACAATGGTTTAAATCACATCATGGGCTGGATGCTACCGAAACGCCAAAAGAATATGCTTTTTGCGCTCATGCAATCAATGACCCGTATAAAGTTTTCATTATTCCGGATGCCAGAAAAGACAAACGTTTTCACGACAATCCACTGGTAACGGGAGATCCTCACATTGTTTTCTATGCCGGAGTACCTTTGATAAGCGAAGACGAAATGCCTCTCGGAACCTTATGCGTAATTGATCACAAACCCAATTTGTTAAGTCCAAGTCAGGTACGTTCTTTATCTGCTCTTGCAAATCAGGTAATGAATTTATTAAAGCTAAGAAAAAGCAAAATATTATTGGCACAAGCTTTAATGAATTTGGAAGAAAAAAATCAGGACTTAGAACGTTTTGCTTTCATTACTGCACACGACCTTAAATCCCCTTTGATAGGTATCAATCGCATGGCGCAGCTATTCATAAAGGAATACGGTTTAAAAATTGACCATGAAGGTCAAAAAATGTTAGGATTAATTGAAAGTTCAGCTGATAAGCTCAGAAGGATGATCGATGGGTTGCTTGAGTACAGTCGAAGTGAAAGTGTATTGAAAGAGAAAAAATCCAGGATAGATCTGGAGACCTTAAAAAAGGACATTGCTGACCTTTTCGTTTCTGAGCATGAATTAACGATTGTTTTGAGATCCACATTAAATGACATATATGCGAACAGAACAGCGATTGATCAGATTCTGATAAACCTGGTTGACAATGCGATAAAATACAGCGACAAAAAAAATATTGTTATTGATATTGGAGTTTCAGAGAATGACACCAACTACGAATTTTTTGTGCAGGATAACGGCCCCGGCATAGTACCAGATCACCAGGAAAAGATATTCGGGATATTTAAAGTATTAGCAGCAAAAGACAAATTTGGTCAAAATGGAAACGGAATAGGATTGGCAACTGTAAAGAAAATAGTAGAAAAAATGGGTGGTTCAATAAAAGTGGAATCAGAGATTGGAAAGGGTGCGAAATTCATTTTCACACTTGAAAAATAACTATTACCTAAACTGTGCGATTCAGGGGAGATGAGAAGTGCTAAGAGACTGAGAATAAAAAAGTTGCAAAAAACACAGGAACACCCATTAGGTTTTTCGAGTATTTTTGCAATTCTTTTTAACTCAGTACATTTGTACTTAGCGCTTTCATGAATCGCTCAATTTAGGTATTAACTATTGACAACAATTAAGCTATACCCAATAAGGGTTTTTGTGGTAAATTGAAAGTAAGTACAAGTAATGAAAATTAAATATAAATTAAAACGGAAGTGCAACTAAATCCCTTACTGGGCATAGCCAAACCGTTATGCTCAATTACTCATGAAGTTATCTTTTTTTGTGATTAATGATTACTAATTTCTAAATAAAAGTTATGATCTCTCTTAGATTTTCTTTAACTCTTCTCTTATCCATTGTTTTTTTTCAACATTATCTTCATGCCCAAGGAGTAACTGAAATTGGAGATATATCTGTTCCGTGCAAAGAGGATCCTGATTGTATAAATCGACTTCATCCAGGCATTCCTATGCTTACAAAAGTTAATCCTGGAGATACGATTATTTTCAATTGTAGAAATGCGGCTGATATTAATTTGGATCCGGAAGCATCTAAAATTGAAAGAGAAGATGATCCACAGATAGGGTGGATTCATCCCTTGACAGGGCCTGTTCATATTATTGGCGCTGTAGCCGGAGATGTTTTAAAAGTAAATATCCTGGACATAGAACCTGGTCAATGGGCTTGGACCAGTACAAGTACAAGTGGAATTGTTTCAGACAAAATTGAAGGTTTTTTGTACATAAAATGGAAGCTTGGAACGGAATATGCAACCTCAGAAGATTTACCTGGAATTAAGCTACCTAATAGAAGTTTCCCAGGTGTCATATCTGTTTTACCGGGTGCTGAGCAACATGCTGTAATGCTGGAGAGAGAGAAGGAACTTTATGAAGCAGGCGGAGCAGTTCTGCCACCTCATGCTAAACATGCGGTGCCCGAAGAAATATGTGGTGAAGGTGGAACATATGCTGATGAATGCTTAAGAACCATACCACCACGGGAACACGGTGGCAATTTGGACATTCGATACTTACAGGCGGGATCATCCATCTATCTTCCTTGTTACCTGAATGGCTGTGGCCTTTCAATAGGCGATACACATTACATCCAAGGTGACGGAGAAGTTTCAGGTACGGCAGTGGAAATGGACGCAAGAGTTACTGTAACTACAGAGATTTTGAAAAATGGTCCTGATCTTTCTAGGGGACCGCATTATGAGGGTCCTGCTCAATTACTTGATATTCCATCTGAGCGTTTTTATGCAACTACCGGCTTTCCCATAAAAGAAGAGGATTTCGTTCCCGCAAACTTGGAATATCTGGCCTCCGAAAAAAT
>JADFHN010000107.1 GCA_022567155.1 Bacteroidota bacterium | reverse complement strand
TCCGACGATAAATGTCGGACTCTGACCGAATTGTCATGAGCCGACGAATTGTAAAATACGGATAATCAGCTAATTGGTGTTTTGGAAAGATTATCTTATAAAAAAATGTAATACTCAAAAATGAGCATCCTAAATTTTACAATTATCGGGATTAATCCTGACATAAATGACTGGTAATCAATTTATTCCAATTATTTATCATCATTATTCATGATTTCATCATGAATAATCCGGGTTAATCGGGTATCCGGTTTTATAATTTTAACCTGTATTTGACAAACAGGTTAAAAGCCGGTATGGATTTATCAAAAGTGCGGCCATATCCTGGTATGGAATACACCTCCGGCTCATAATCATTTTCGAAACTTCGGAGATTTCGCAACCTGAATTTGCTTCCAAGAAATATCCGGTCATTGATCTGCTGCTCCGAAATCAAAATAATTTCATACCAGGTTGCGGTCAGACCAGGATGATGGAAATGTTCCTGGTTATCACCCCAAACTTCACTCTGAATTATCACCGTGCCACGGTCTTCAAAATCACTCATACCGTACATAAGCCCCAGCAACAGGTAGTTTTTAGGAATTATTTCCCCTCCATATGCCAAGCCGGCCCTGTAGTAAATGCCGGCTGATTCATACGATCCGTTTTTTATAGCCTCTTCAGGAGTGAGTTTGCCATATCCCAGCTCACCAATTAACTGTAACTTACCCTTTATCGTGACTCCCGCAGCAAGTTCCATTTTCTTTTCAAAACCTGAAGGAAGGGTAAGTATCTTTCCATAATCCAACGCAAAATCGAAGCTGAACTTCGATTTTGCCCTTGCAGAGTCCAGCGCCTGACCAGATACCAGCAATGGCGATACGGTAAGAAGTATGCTAAAAATATACTTTAATGGTTGTTTCATTGCTGTTACAAATTCCAAGTGTGTCTGCACAAACCACGTAAACGGAATCAAATGATGATTCCAACACTTCCGTAAACTGGCAGATCACCTCCACATATTTTTTCTCATTTGTAATAAAATGCCGTTTGTAGGCTATGATCAAGCTATCTGTAAATACCTGTGTATAGTCTGACGCCGGGGTATAGGTGAGTAAAACAGGAGAAAGGTCTGCTGTTATTGACAAGGGCAAAATGTATTCGCTGATGGTATCCTGATAGTAGGTTATACGGGTTGCATCCAACCGGTTTATTTCGGCAATGGCTACCACCGACTGACTTAAGTCGGCTTTTCTGTAAAATTGTAAGGTTACAAAGGGCTCTTTATCAAAGCTATCGCAGTTTTCACAATCGCTGCAGCCAACAAGGATAAACGCCGTAATTACCGGTAATAATATTTTAACGAAAATACTGCTTGTATAACCAGACACTATAAAAATCAATAAGGATCAACATCAAAGATAAGGTTGATATTCCGAAACTCCTTTACCTGTTTTAATTCAAGCGATTTTTTCATTATAATTTCTTTGGCTTTTGGCAGGTTCACCTTGTTTCTTTCAAGTTTGATCAGGATTACCCATATATAAAGATTTCTGATTTTTTGAATGAGTCCTTCATGAGGGCCTAGTATCCGGTATGTACCGAATTCATTGATTAATTCTCCCGCATGCATCTGTGCGGCTTGTCTGCAAATATCCTGGTTTTTATGTTTCAGGGTAATGTTTATTAACCGGTAGAACGGGGCGTATTTATAGCGTTCCCGCTCGGCAATTTCAATCCGGTAAAAACTAACGTAATCGTGCGCTTTAATCATTTGCAGCACGTGCTGCCCGGGGTTGTAAGTTTGAATTATCACTCTTCCTTTCTTATCCCGGCGGCCTGCCCGGCCGCTTACCTGCGTAATAAGCTGAAATGTCTTTTCATGTGACCTGAAGTCAGGGAAATGCAACATCCGGTCTGCATCGAATATTCCTACTAATGCAACTTTGTTAAAATCGAGTCCTTTGCTGACCATTTGAGTTCCAACCAGAATATCGATATTGCCTTTTTCAAAATCTTCGATAATCGATTGATAGCCGTATTTCAGGCGTGTGGTATCAAGATCCATTCTGCGTACTACACAGTCAGGAAACATCAGCTTCAGGTCCTCTTCCAGTTTTTCGGTTCCATAGCTCTTTGTTTTAAGCGCCATCGAGCCGCATGAAGTACAGACAACCGGAACTTTTTCATTATATCCGCAGTAATGACATTTTAATTCATTTTTGTATAGGTGGTAGGTAAGGCTTACGCTGCAATGCGCACACTGGGGTATCCACCCACAGGTTTCACAATTCAGATAAGGAGCATATCCTCTTCGGTTCTGAAAGATGATCACCTGTTCGTTTTCCGACAGTGAATTTTTGATAGCTTTCACAAGTAAGGAAGTAAAATCTCCTTTCATGATTTTCTTTTGCCTTTCGGTACGCGTATTTGCAAACAACATTTCCGGTAGGACAGCTTTTCCATACCTTTCTTTTAACTCCACCAACTTGTAATGGCCTTGTTTTACATTAAAATAGGTTTCGAGAGAGGGGGTGGCCGAACCTAATAAAACCTTTGCATGGTGCAGCCTGGCGAGCACCAGCGCCGAATCACGGGCATGGTATCGCGGGGCAGGCTCCATTTGCTTGTAAGAGGTTTCGTGCTCTTCATCAATGATGATCAAACCGAGGTTATCAAACGGAAGAAAAACAGAGGAACGGACTCCCACAATAAAAGAAAACCTGCCTTGGAGTACACCATTCCAGATTTCTACCCGTTCATTATCCGAAAATCTTGAATGATAAACCCCCATCTGGTCTCCAAAAACCTTTCTGAGTCTTGTGACGATTTGTGTGGTCAACGCAATTTCAGGAAGCAGATAGAGTGCCTGATTACCGCTTTCTAGTACTTGCTGAATAAGCTGAATATAAATTTCAGTTTTGCCACTTCCGGTAACTCCGTGGAGTAATACAGGTTTACCCGTTTCAAAAAATTTTAAAATATCTTTTTTCGTTTCGGTTTGAAACCGGGATAACACAATTTCTTTTGTTCCGCTTTTTATTTCCGGAAAACGGCTCACGAGATAGTCGAATTCTTCAAATACTCCGTTTCGCACCAGGGTATTTACTGACGATACCGACAAACCTGCCTGTTTAAAATCATTTTTGGTAATTCCATCTTTATTTAACTCCGGTTTGGAATAAACGGGTATATGCTGCAGATAGTAAAGCAGCACTTCGGTTTGCCTGGGTTTGGCTTCGAGCGTGTTAAATAAGCTTTCGAGTGATTCACTGATTGCTGAAAAATCGGAAGTCAGCCTGATTCTGCGTTCTTTTTTTGGCCGGTATTTTTCTTTTATCTCCTCAAAAATGATAATGCTGTTTTTCTGTACAAGTGATTTGAGCAGGGTATAAATATTTTTTAAGCCTGTAATGCTGCTTATCAGGTCATAAGTAAGGTTGTCTGTCCCGATTAAGGCTTGCAGCAGATCAATTTCCGCATCGGTGAACGGGTAATTTGAATCTTCAATTTTGAATCCGGGAAACAACTGTACTTTTGATTCACTACTCAGTTTTAAGCCGGAAGGTAACGCCACATTCAGCACTTCGCCAATCGTGCACATGTAGTAGGCTGCAATCCAGGAAAAAAAATTAAGCTGTATAGAATTTACAGAAGGATATTCATCAAGCAGTTCAAGAATATATTTCGCTTCATACCCTTCCGGAGGTTTTGTATGCAGGTTGGCAATTATGCCTGTCAGGATTTTTTTCCTGCCGAATTGCACAATCACACGGCATCCCGTACTTACTTTATCATTGATCTGAAACGGGACCCGGTATGTGAAAAGTCGGGGCACCGGAACCGGAAGAATGAGATCCGCAAAGCGTGTGATACGCTCGGGTTGTACGGGTTGGTTCAGTTCAAGTTTTTTCAAATCCCGGGAGTAATTTCAGCGCATCATCAACAGAATGAACAGGCAATTTACATGCTTTATTAAAACAAACATATATCGTAGTGCGGCCATTTACTACAGCTCTGCCGGTCAACAGAGGAAGTGGGGAAGATACGGAATCTGCTCCTGCCATTACCTTAAAAGGATAATAATGTGTACCGAATTCTTTGATAAAATCAGAAGCTTCTGGGCCGGCAATCACTACTTCAGCTACGGGTGATGCCATTGACAAATAAACAGAGGCCCAGTTTGCCATATATTCGATATTGGTTGTTAGCAACCTGCTGACTTTCTTTGTCATACCGGCTGCCATGCGCGTCCATTCCTGATTATCATACAGGATTCCAAGTACTCTGAGGTTTTCGGCCATCTGGGAATTGGATGCGGGGATCACATTGTCAAATATCTCTTTTTTTCTTGCAATCAGCTCATCGGATTCCTTGCTTGTGAAAAAGAACATGTATTCGTTATCATCAAAAAAGCGGGAAATAGCGTGAACCATCAAAAGCCTGGCTTGTTCAAGCCACTCAAATGCAAATGTGGCCTGATAGAGACTTATAAATCCCTGAATAACAAAGGCGTAGTCCTCTAACACACCAGAAATTTTTGTTTTGAAAACCCTGGTTAATATGTTGTTGGTGATAAGATTATCTTGAATAAACCGTGCATTTTGTATTGCCAGCTCCAGGTAGTGGTCTGTTCCCGTTGCCAAATACGCATCGGTTAGCCCTTTTAGCATTATACCGTTCCATCCGGCAAGAATTTTGTCATCCAATCCGGGATGTGGCCGCTTGCTCCTGTGCTTTTTTAATGCAAGGGCAGCATCTCGAACAATTGAATCGAGCTCCCTTAGCGCAAGATTATGTTTCGTGGCAAATTCTTTATCCGTTGATGACCTGAACAGAATATTGTTTCCTTTCTCCCAGTTTCCATCCGGATTTATGTTAAAATATTCCTTGATGTGCGTGGATTTTTTTTGCAGTGCCTGATTAATCTCTGATTCTGTCCATACATAATATTTCCCTTCTTCGCCTTCGCTGTCAGCATCAATAGCACTGTAAAATCCGCCACCGGAACCAATCATCTCTTCTTCAAGCCATTGAATTGTCTGATCAATGACTGCCTTGAACTCAGGGTCTTTGGTAGCCGCATATGCCCCGGCGTAGAGCGATACTAACTGGCCGTTATCATAGAGCATTTTCTCAAAATGCGGTGCAAACCACTTTTCATCGGTAGAATATCTTGCAAATCCTCCGCCGATCTGGTCATAAATCCCCCCCCGGGCTATTTTTTTTAACGTAAAAATAAGATGATTAAAAATATCTTTATTTTTTGTGGATACACTGTAATGTAACAGAAAGTGCCAGATAACCGGCATCGGAAACTTGGGTGCACGCTGAAAACCACCGTATTTGTGATCAAACTTTTGCATTATTTTCGTTATGGGCTCATGGAGCATACTTACTTGAAATGCTCCTGCACTATCGGCCAACCGATATTTTTCGAGCTCACTTTGTGATACAGCCTTCACAAACTGCTCAGCAGATTTTTCAAGTTTTTCCCGGTTATTTCTGAAAACTTCTGATACATTGACCAGCAATTCATGCCAGCCTGCAGGAGGGAAGTAAGTGCCTCCGTAAAAAGGCTTCTGATCCGGAGTCAGAAATACATTGAGTGGCCATCCGCCCTGCTGCCCCATGGCATGTACGGCGTCCATATAAATCTGGTCAACGTCGGGCCTTTCTTCACGGTCAACTTTGATGCAAACAAATGCGGAATTCATTAACCGGGCAATTTCTTCATTTTCAAACGATTCCCGCTCCATGACGTGACACCAATGGCAGGCTGAGTATCCGATACTGACCAGTATCGGCTTGTCTTCTTGCCTGGCAATAGTCAGCGCTTCTTTTCCCCAGGGGTACCAGTTTACAGGGTTGAAGGCATGCTGTTTGAGGTAGGGGCTTGTGGATGAGATCAGTTGGTTAGGCTTTTTTTTCATTGTTATACGTTGTGAGCTTCTTTTGCAGACGGGCTATTTCATTTGATACATCAATTTCTTCCCCGAGTTTATGCAACTTGTTAAGTGTATTGCTCAGGAATTGGAGGTGTTTTTCGGAATCTTTATGGAAAGGACGGTGATCCAGTGACCTTTTCACTTTCACCCATTCTGCGAGGGTGACGCAGGTGGATTCGTCCAGGTAAGCCGATATAAATTTATTCCAGATATAATCTTCCGCTGTTTCATTGGGATGCAGCATGTCACTACCATAAAACCGGTAATCCCGTAAATCATCCAGCAAAATTTCGTAGGCTGGAAAATAGCTCACTGCCTCATATTCCTCCTGCAAGGTGTGGCATGTAATCCGGAGAATTGACTTGCTTACACTGTTAAGTTCCAGGGTTTCTTTAAGATGTCTGACCGGACTTACCGTGAGAATAATCCTTATGCCCGGATTGAAAATTGTTAACCGTTTTAACAGGTTTTCGAAGCTGCTGATTATCTGCTTCTGTGTAAGGAATTTCTTTTCAAATTGTGTGGCAGGCACTTTGTGACAGTTAGCAACCAATTCGTTATTTTCTTTGAGAAAATACCCGATGGCTGTTCCGAAGGTGAGAAATATCCAGTCGGCCTTTTGCAGAAATTTGTGTGTGGATATGATTGCGCCTTCTACTTTCAGCTTCAGTTCTTCAACGGTGAGGGCAGAAAATTCAGAATGAAAGTCGTAATTATAATACACTCCCTGGTTTTTGATGTAGGTATAAGCATCAGGATATGTTTCGTTGATGGCAAAATGTATCAGTTTCATGATAGAAACCGGATTATAAATAATACCGAACGGATTTGGGATTACATTAAACTTATTTTCAACCATCCGTTTACCCATAGAGTCTGCAAAACACGATCCCATAGTCAACATGGATGACTGATAAGTTATTTTAAATTCGTAAGGTACAGGGTTTAACTTTGTTCTGAACATAGTCAAAATTAGTAAACAAAAAAGCCACAGCAAATTACCATGGCTTTTTAATGATCTGCGGCGACCGGTTTTACTCTTCCACTACCGTAAATTTTATATCCTGTTTTACTTCGCGGTGCAGATCAGCTATAGCTTCATATTCGCCCAAGGTTTTCACTTGGGATTTGAATGCGATTTTCTTTCTGTCAATCACAAAGCCTTCATTTTTCAGGGCTTCCGAAATCTGATGTGTAGTAATGGCACCGAATATCTTGCCCTGCTCACCTGCTTTGGCACCGATCTGAAGGGTGACTTCAGCAAGCTTTGCTGCAAGCGTTTCCGCATCATTTTTAATTTTATCAGCTTTGTGCGCAGCCTGCTTTATGTTTTCAGCAATCATCTTTCTGTTTGAATGACTTGCAACAATGGCAAACCCTTGTGGGATCAGATAATTTCTGCCATAACCACCTTTTACCTTTATGGTGTCATTTTTATAACCAAGCCCTGTTATATCCTGTTTAAGTATTACTTCCATGATAAACCGATTTTAATTTGAATAAAGAATTACTTGAGGGAATCAGCAACATAAGGAAGCATTGAAATATGCCGTGCCCGCTTAATGGCCTGCGATACCTTCTTCTGGTATTTTACACTTGTGCCTGTAATCCTTCTCGGGAGTATTTTGCCCTGTTCGTTCACAAACTTGAGCAGGAAATTAGGGTCTTTATAGTCAATATACTTAATGCCGTTCTTTTTAAACCGGCAGTATTTTACCCTTTTATTGTCTCTGTTGATAGGTTCGTTTTGAAGACTCATACTGCTACCTCCTCCTTAGATTTGCTTGTTTTGTTAAATTCTCCTTTTCTTCTTTTCTCATTATACGCCATGGCATGCTTGTCTAAGGCAATGGTTAAAAAACGTATGATTTTTTCGTCTCGTCTGAACTCTGTTTCGAGTTTGGAGATTGTTTCCGGAGCTGCCTCAAATTCAATCAGATTATAAAATCCGGTGGACTTATGCTGGATCGGGTATGCCAGCTTCTTCAATCCCCACATTTCTTCATTGATAATCTTTGATCCGTTGTCTTTCAGGATCTTGCTGAATTTTTTGACAGTATCCTTCATCTGATCTTCAGACAAAACGGGAGTTAAAATGAATACCGTCTCGTAATTGTTCATTGTTTTAATTTGTTATGGTTTATTAAATTTTGGGTTGCAAAAATACCGGAATAATATAGCAAAACAAATAAATGATCCTTGTTTTATTCGCTATCGTACAGTGAAGTTTTCGGAGCCCATAAAATACCCGTCGGTAAGTATCTCCACCTTGTATTCTCCTGTAGCATACTGGCTTCCTTTATCATAGGCATAGGTTAGCTGCTGTTCCGAGTTGTCAAATACAATAGATTGCAGGGACGTATAAAATTCCTCTTTGCTGTTGAGCATAAAGGTTCCGGAACCTTTTGCAACATCAAAAATTACCTGGCCATTTGGATCAATTATGCGTATCATGATGTCCTTGCTTTCAATAGGAGCTACATCATTATTGGCTATATTGAATTCAATTTTGAGTTGTGAAATCTGCTTTTTCCTGAATTTGCCTTCCCGCTGTTTCCCGCTTTTGGCTATTGCATACACCTTGATGTTTTCTGCAATTAGCCGTGAGGCAATGGCCACTTTGTTTTCAAGTTGTTCGTTGGATTCATATAATTCATTCAGGGAGCGATTGAGCTGATTTTTTTCGGTTTTCAGGTCTACATTTTCTACAAGTAGTTGCTCGTTCAAAGCCTTTAAATGTTCGATTTCAATGTCTTTGGCTTTTAGCAGCTCTACATAGCCTTCCGTTTTGGCTCGGAGCCTGCTGATAAGTTGCCTGTTTGCTTTGCGGGTAAACCGGAGTTGGTTTATTTCATTTTCGATTTCAGTTTTTGCTGCAATCAGATCCTCAACAGTACCTCCAAGTGAGTCCAGTTCTGTTATCTTTTCATCCAGTTCAACGCTTATTTTTTCAAGCTTAATTTCAACACTCTCCAGTTCGGCCGTATAATATGTCTCCATCTCCTGCTTTTCCTGGTAGTCGAAATAAAATTTTAAACCAAGAACAATGACCAGGATTCCGATTATTGCTAAAAAATATGGATTCGCTTTCCTGCTTCCTTCCTGTTGTTCCGCCTGCTTATTCATTTCCATTTATATTAGCGTGCAAAAGTATCGGATATTATCGGAAATATCCATAAAATTACCGAAATGGAAAAGGAAGAATCATTTTGGAAAGAAATGTATAATAACGGGCAAACAGGCTGGGATATAGGTAGTATTTCCACTCCCCTGAAAACCTATTTTGATCAGCTTGCACCAAAAAATATACGCATTCTGATACCGGGTTGCGGCAATGCCTATGAAGCGGAATATCTGTTTGAGAAGGGATTTACCAACGTATTTTTGGCAGATATATCGAATGTTCCGCTAAAGAATTTTAAAAAACGGGTACCCTCTTTCCCTGAAGATCACCTGCTCCATATTGATTTTTTCACACATAAAGATCAGTATGACCGGATTATTGAACAAACCTTTTTCTCTTCTTTTCCTCCTGGAAAAAGAACTACTTATGCCCGTCAATGCCATCACTTGCTTGTACCGGGGGGAAAGGTTGCAGGAGTTTTATTTGATATTCCGTTGTATGACGACCACCCGCCATATGGCGGCAGCAAAGAGGATTATATCCCGGTTTTCGAACCGTGGTTTGATCTTAACGTATTTGATCGATGTTATAATTCTATTGCTCCCAGGGCCGGAAGCGAACTTTTTATTTTGCTGGAGAAACCGGCTGATTAAAAAGCAAGTATATAATGCTGTTTTGTAAGTCCGGGATCAACAAACACAATGCCCAATTGAAACAAATCGATGCTGAGTGTTATAACCGGATTTGTGCGTATCAAATGCCATGCCTGCTTCATTTCTCCTGACCAGTGTATGTCGTCGAACACAAATATGGTTTTATCATGACTTTTACGAAGGCATATTTCAAAGTACTTCATGGTGGGTTTCAGTTTGTGGTTGGCATCAAAAAATACAAAGTCAATTTTTTCAGCTTTTTCTACATGTTTTTCAAGAGTTGTGTCAATATTACCTGCTACAACCTCAATATTTTCAACGCCAGCATTAGTAAAATTTTCTTTTGCAATGGCTAACGATTCAGTGCACCCTTCGAAAGTAGTAACCACCGCTCCGGGAACCTGCGCTAAATAAAGGGTAGTTATACCTAATGAGGTACCGAGTTCAAGTATATTTGCAAATTCAAGATCGCGACATATGCGGTATAGCAATTCCGAATCTTTTGGTTCCGAAATGCCCCCTTTGGCAATATTTTTTATCTGTCGCAACCTTTTACCGTTGATTTTTGATACAGTCCCGAAAGAGTGGGTTTCAATGAAATTCTCGTTGCTTTCGAGTATCAGGCGGATGTTCTGAATTGTTCTGAATTGAGGATTTATGCCCGTTGATTTAATGGTTTTTGTGTAAAAATCATAGATAAACGGAGCCTGGAGTGAATATTCGTTCATGCAGAGAAGCCAGTAACGGATATACTCTTTAAGGAGAAAAGTATTCAAACGGAAACGGGGTCAGTTAAGCCGGAAAGGTACGACCATGGTAAACTCAGGAATTTTGACGGTAAACAGTTTGCCATCAAGCTGGCGCTCCATGTGATACCAGCCGTGCATTTTACCAATTCCTGATTTAAGATTGCAGCCGGACACATACTGATGCTGATCGCCCGGTTCAAGTATAGGTTTCTGGCCTACCACTCCTTCGCCGTTTACTTCTCT
>JADFHN010000032.1 GCA_022567155.1 Bacteroidota bacterium | reverse complement strand
AACGGTTCCATATTTCTCAAAGGATTGAACATTTTCTGCCGATGTAAGCAACAAAAATGAGTCGGGTAACAGAATGAAATTTTCCAGCGATACAAGTGTACGCAAATCTTTCAAAATCCAGTTATGGAGGTTAACAGGATCCGATCCGGTATTCCACAATTCCACAAATTCAATTTCAGGAAGATCTTCCGGAGGATTCGGATCAGGTAATATTTCATTGATAACAACATCATGATAGCTGATTTCCGAAGGTTGAAAATAAAGAAACTGAGAAAGGGTATCTGCCATTTTGTTTCCAGAGATATCAAAAATACCGCTTATCCGGAGGGTGTGCATATATCCGTTCAGGAATTCATTTGCAAATGTGAGCGTAACCTTTTCCGGTTCTTGCGTGCTCTGGAAAATTGATTCTATTGCGTTCTCGGAGGGAGACAAAATTTCATAAACTGCAGCAAGAGTTGTTTCAAAATCCACTGCTTCATTGAAATGCAGTCTGATTTTAGATTGATCCAGTACGGTAATCGAATCGAGTACGGGCGCATCGTAGTCCATATATGGATTACCACTTATATACAAATAATCAAAGTAGAATTTGTCCGAACGGGTGGAAGTAAAATGACAATCAAAGCCTGCAAGCTCTGAGAACAATAGTGCATTATCAATGACTGTTCCTTCCAGTGTGAAATCATTCAGCGTATCAATACTTGAATAAAGACTCCAGTAGCCGGTTGAATCGCGGGTGGCTTTCACCTCAAGCCATACGCTGGAAGTATTGAGCAAATCATCGGTTCCGTCAATGAGCAGGATATCGGTTGTTCCATCGGTATAAAAAAGGCTTACATTGTCTCCGGTTCCGCCAACACGCACATAATATCCCATCATTTTTGCCGATAGTGTATCCTTATAACTTGCAAGAAATATACGAGCATAGTTATTTGACGAAGGATTAAAATCAAAACTCACCTGAAACTGCCACAAGGCATTATTGATTGCAACACTTGGAATATATATAAAAGCTGAACCGGTTTCGGGAGGCGCTGCAAGCCGGAGGTTATCATTTTCTATTACAAAAAGTGCCGTATCACCTGCCCAGTTATTTTCACTGAAAGACACACTGTCATTAAAATCCAGGATGATCTGGGCGCTGGCTGTAAATGAATAAATCATTAATACCAATTGAAAAATAACCTTTTTCATATTCATCTTAAATCCTTTTTTGAAGTGTTATTGATTAAATGCGTAAATGCATGAATGTTTAAATGCTTAAGTGTCATTTATTTATTCACATAGGTTGAATTTTTGGCTTTTGCCATAATTTTAGTTATTTCATTTGATTCTTTTGTGAGCCTTATCAACTCTTCTCTGTCATTAGATAAATTAGCTTCATCTATTATCTCTAACCAATATTCTGATTCATCCGCTTCTTCTACTACAATACATATTTTGCTAAAAAATTCAGATATGTACCTTGCTCTGCAAGCTCCCGATAGTTATTGGGACGATAGTTAGCGCCAGATGAAGTTGCAGCTTTTACGAGTTGATATGTGATAACAGATGATGCATTGCATGTTTTCAATGAGTTGCAAAGCATAATAATATCTACTGCAAATTTCCTGGTTCTATTCTTTAATTTTTCAATAAAAATTTCTTTCTCGCTCATCTGTTCTTCTAAATTTCATTTTAGCATTTTAGCATTCTAACATTCGATTATAAATCCAATGTTTGAAAGCGTAATTTTATACAGGCAAGGGTTGACTTCAAAAAGGATATTCAAAGCACCATTTAAATGTTTTACGGATTTTTACAAAAAATTACTGTCGTCTTTCTTCTTTTTGTAAATTCTTCTATACCAATAAATAATTTTTCTATTTTTGCGTAAAACCGAGAAAAATGAAATTAGCTGTTGTAGGTGTAACAGGCCTGGTGGGTCAGGTGATTGTAAAGGTACTCGGGGAAAGGAATATCCGTGTAGATCAATTTATTCCTGTCGCTTCCGAAAAATCAGTGGGTACTGAAGTTACATTCCGAAATACGGTTTATCATGTTATCGGAATGGAAACGGCCATATCTATGGCGCCGGACATCGCTATATTTTCGGCAGGTGGATCTGTATCATTAGAATTTGCACCGGCATTTGCAAAAGTTGGATGTGTGGTCATTGACAACTCATCGGCATGGAGGATGAATCCCGATCATAAGCTGATCGTTCCTGAAATTAATGGCACCATTCTTGGTCCGGATGACATGATTATCGCAAATCCTAATTGCTCAACCATACAGATGGTACTGGCGCTGGCACCACTTCATGATGCGTTCAGGCTTAAGCGCATTGTGGTTTCGACTTACCAGTCAGTTACCGGCACCGGTAAAGCTGCGGTAGATCAGTTGTTTGCCGAACGCAACTGCAGCGAAACAGTGAACAGAGTATATCCATATGCCATTGACATGAATGTACTGCCGCACATTGATGTATTTACAGAAAATGGATATACGAAGGAAGAGATGAAATTGATCAATGAAACACATAAAATACTCCATGACGATTCCATTGCCATCACGGCAACGGCGGTTCGTTTGCCTATAATGGGAGGTCACTCCGAATCGGTGAATGCTGAATTCCATGAAGAAATTGACATGGAGCGGATTTTCGAAATTCTTTCAGAAGCAGAAGGCATTACGGTCATTGATAATCCCGAACAAAACGAATATCCGATGCCGCTGCATGCAAAGGGAAAAGATGATGTATTTGTAGGACGTATCCGACGTGATGATTCTCATCCGAATACACTGAACATGTGGATCGTAGCAGATAATCTAAGAAAAGGTGCCGCCACAAATGCTGTACAGATAGCAGAAACACTCGTTAAAAAAGGATTGGTAAGTTGATTTGATAGGTGAAACATCTGTTAATGAACCTCATCTGATTCTTTGCACGTCCGTTTAAGAATTTCACGCTCGCCTGCAAAACAACTCATGCCACAAATCGTGTTTGCAGTCATACGATCAAAGTGAAAATCCGGTAAAGTAAAAATCAGGGCTATAGCTACGGCTTCGACCCTATAATGAGTCAAAAGCATTAACAGCTGGCAATTGATTTTGTTTAACCACCTTACCCTGGGTACAACTTAATGGTTAAAAAAGCTAAAAAATTAAAATGCCCCGTTCACTTTTATCCACACAGCATTATGTGTTTTGATATGAACATCCACACGCTGCGATCAGAGACGTAACATTAAACGCCTATGCAATACTTTGTCAGGGAAAAGTGTAACTTAAAAACAAAAAATAGTATCATGAAAACAACCATAGCATTAGCCTTACTATCCCTTTCAGGGATATCCGTACGATCTGTTTTCGGACAAGAAAAGCGTTTTTATATGCCTTCTGAGATTAAACAGGCATACGATAACGGAACCCGGTCTTACGATGGCAAGCCGGGTCCCGATTATTGGCAGAATACGGTAGATTATCAAATACAGGTAAAAGTGGACCCTGAAAACAAAATGATATCAGGTGTAGAAGAGGTTGTTTACCATAATTCCAGCCCAAACGAACTAAACACACTGATCGTGCGCTTGTACAGGGATGTATACAAAAAAGGAAATCCCCGTGCATCGGCTATCAACCCAAAAGATATTGACGATGGCGTTGAACTGGCCGGTGTTAAAATCAACGGGGTCGAATACGACCTTTCGAATCAGAAAATGACACATCAAAGCGGCACAAATATTAGTTTCACCCTCGATAAGCCCCTGAAATCAGGTGAAAACCTGACTTTTAATGTCTCCTGGAAACAAAAAATTCCCGTTCACACAAGAATCCGGACAGGTGCGTATGACAGCACCTCCTTTTTCGTTGCATACTGGTATCCACAGATTGCCGTTTACGACGATTTATTTGGTTGGGACAGACTCAATTACACATTACGAACTGAGTTTTATAACAACCTGGGAAACTATGATGTGAAAATAACCGTACCGGACAACTTTCTTGTGTGGGCGACAGGAACACTCAACAATTCCGCCGACGTACTTCCTTCCCAAATTCATGAACGATTTATCAGGGCTAAGTCATCACAGGAGGTGGTACATATCGTTACGTCAAAGGACATCCAAAATGGATTTAGCACACAAATCAACACATGGCATTATACAGCTGCAGAAGTTTCAGATTTTGCCTTTGCTATGAGCGACCATTATGTGTGGGATGCAGCGATACAACCTGTCGGCGACCGGAATGTATTTATCAGTTCAGCTTATTCGATGGAAATGGATACGGCAGATAGTTTTATCGGGCACACCGCCATCCAGCAGAAAGCGATGCAGTATTTTTCGGAGGACATGCCCGGAGTTCCTTATCCGTACGAAGCATTCACCACATTTATTGCTAAGGGTGGCGGAGGTATGGAATACCCCATGATGGCTAACAATGGCGGGCCTGGCCGCGGGGTAACCATTCATGAAATGTTTCATATGTATTTTCCCATGTATGTCAGGATTAATGAACGCAGGTGGGCATGGATGGATGAAGGATGGGCAACGTATATGACAGCATTGGTGACAAACCGGTATTTTGAAGACGATCATGAACCAGCCAATGTCTTCGCTGGCATAAACCCCGGGGCAACTATGGGAACAATTGCTGATCTGCCGCTTATCACCTCTTCGCAATTTCTTACCGGCCAGAATTATGGTTATGCAAGCTACTCGCTGCCGGCAACGGTATATGCCATCATACATCAGCACCTGGGCGAAGCACTTTTTAAGACCTGCTACCAGGAATACATAAGAAGATGGGCTAAAAAATCCCCCACACCGTATGATTTCTTCTATACGTTTGAAAACGTATCAGGACAGGATTTAAGTTGGATTTGGAAACCCTGGTTCTTCGAATTTGGAGTTGCGGATGTGGCCATTCAATCGTACGAAAAGGGGAAACTTGTTGTAAACAATATTGGTAATAAACCTGTTCCCGTATTTGTAGAGATTTTTTATAATAATGATTCCTCGATGCGTATCAGCAAAAGCGCAGAAATATGGAATGATGGTAACGAAAAAGTGGAAATTACAATACCGGATTATAAAAACATGGAAAGAATTACAGTCAACAGCGGGATAGCTGATGTAAATATTATTGATAATTTTTATCCGTCTGTTCGTTCGTTATATAAAAATGTTGATTTATCGTCAGACATTATGGGACTGTATCAACCTGAGCAGTTCCCGGTCAAAATTAATATAATCGAAGACGACGGATTGATATATTTTAAAATACCTGAATTCAGGATAGATCAGGTGATTTACCCAAAGGACAAAGAAAATTTCGTTTCACTTGATGGTTCCTTTAATTTGAAATTTGAAATGGATGAATCAGGGAAATGTACCGGGGTGGAAATCATATTCAGTGGCGGATTTGTGGTAAATGCAGAAAAACCAGGTGCAGATCAGTAGTAGCCTCTGAAATCTGGTACAGTATTCAGGAAAGCGGTCTGATCAATGTTTCAGGCCGACTTGTTGCCGACCGTTTTTAATTTTTCCTGGGCTGATAGCGTCTTTTCTGCAACAGCTTTTATCGCTCCGGCGTTTGGTTTTAAAATGGCTTTGCGCAGTAAACTCTCTACCGGCAGTACGAGCAGTGCAATACTTACCTTTATGAAAAAGTCAACAACCGGTGAAGTGTCGCTTCCGAGCTGATATTCTGCAATAGTCTGCACAAACTCCAGAATAAGGATCAATGTCAGGAATGCAAGTAACCGGCTTATGAGTCTGTAGCGAACATTGGACCTGTTCAGCCGGATCGAGAGGACGAGGAGTGTCGTAAAAAACAGGACTTCCAGTGCGTAAAACCAGGGCCTCCTCCAGTACGGGGGTATAACCCGGAATGTAATGGGCTCAATCGCACTAGTTCGTCCGAAGACATTTCGTGTGTGAAATTCAAGTGCATATTCTCCTGGTGGCAGAAAAGAGAAAGTAATAAAATTGTTATCAGATGACCATTCCGACCATTGTTCCGATAACCCTGTAAGACGAAACCGGTACTCAATATGCATTAATCCAGAATAATCTGGCTGAACAAACCGGAAGCTGAGCGAGTTATTTTCCATCTGGATATTGAGGTCTGAGGTTGGAGATAAAACTTCCGAAGCGCTTCTGATTTCTTTCAGATAAATCCCGTGACGCATCGAAAGATCCACTTTGTCAGGATGCCTGATCCCGTAAATCTGATTGTTTTGTGTGACCACCCAATACGTATCTTCTTCATCTGAATAGGCGAGTTGCCGTATGTTATCAAATGCATTCAGAAATTCCATACCGTCGGAACCATACGTAGCGCCGAGTATATGCCATGTACTTCCATTAAAAATCCATAACGAATGATCATTGCTCACGAAAATCTGCTCTGGATTGCCGTATTGCACTTTCATTTCTATATCCTCCACTATTTCCCGGTTTTCAGGATCATAATAGGAGTAGCCGGATGATTTCACAAAGATCATTCGGCCATCGTGTGGCACGGCATAAGTTCGCTCAAAATAAGGATTATTGATCTTAAAAACGTCAACATCGGTGAGTTCGCCGTTTTCAATTTCGATCCGGTAAAGTGAATCAGCTCCGCACAGCCAGATATCTTTTCCGAATTCTGAAATCTGAAAAACAACATCTTCAAGTCCTTCAAGCAGATTGTTTTCCAGCCATCCGTTTTGAGTCTTTTTGAATGTCAGAATTTCGTTTTCATAGGTGGACGCAAACAACAGATCATTTTTTTCAGAATAAAGAAGGTGCCGAACCGGAGCTTCTGATATTATCAGGGAGTTGTCATCCCTGATTTCGTAAATGCCGGATAAACTTCCGGCAATTACCCGGTCATTCAAAGACAACATCAGATCGGTCTTAGCCGGGATTCCCTCAATCTTTTTAAATACATAGCGTATCGAAAGCAATTCCCGTTTGATCCTCCTCTCCCATTCCACTCTGGGAATTTCACGATTTTGCTTCCCTCCGAATAATTTCGAAAAGATACCTCCCGAACCTTTTTTTGAACCTGTTGTTGGCTTTACCTGATCTGCCGTCCGGTTAGCAGCTTCGGTTTGGTCCGTTCCGGATTTCCCGTTTTCGTTTTTCTTATTGTTTTTCTTTAAGAATGAAAACAAACCCTTTTTATTTTTCTGCTTACCAGAGGGATCTGACGGATCAGTTGCATCGGAAATTTGAGTGGTATTGGATTTTGAAACGCCTTTTATCACTTCTTTTTTCTGTGAATCGGGGGGTTGTCTTTGAATGTAATATGCTGTTTCCTGGTAATCTTCTACTTTTTCAAGATAGTAAACCCCAAGGTTTGTTCCTACGTACAGGTTATCTCCTTGTTTAATGATTGAAAGTATATTGCCTTCAATACCGGGAATATTACTATAATTTCGCAACGATATGAGGGGTGCAATGCGGGTAAACCCATAATCATGCGCCACCCAAACCCCTTCATCGCTATCTGTTAAAATGGTATAAACCTGGTTGTCGGGTAAACCAGTATGGTAGTTTATAATGCCGTCAATTTTCTCCGAATACGAATCGACAAACACTACACCGCCTGACAATGTTGAAACTGCGAAAAGGGTGTCACTCACCCAAAGCAATCTGATCGGAATCGAGCCCCCGAGATAATCCTTGTCATCTAATGCCAGTAGCGTAAGTGAATCACCCCTGTTTATCCAAATATCGCCTTCGGAAGTAAGTATGGCACTTTTTGAAGCCGATCGTTCTTCAATCCAGATAATATTCGAATCAATGGAATCAAATGCATCAAAATGGGCAACATCCTGATATTTATCGGATAGTTTAAGCAATCCGGCATCATGTGTGTTGATCAGAATTTCGTTTTGGTAGCTAAAAAGGTTCCTGAATTTCTGACCTGTATCTGTTAAATGAATCGATAGTGAATCGGAATCCGGGGAATACACATATAAACGATTTTCGGTAAGGAATAAAATATCATCGTGAAAACCGGTTGCTGAAATAATATCGTCGATATCCGGTCCAAATCGGATAATCTGAAAATCGAGTTGGCGCTTTTCGTTCCACGAAATTTTACCTATCAGATCCCTGCCGCCTGCATACACCGTGTTGTCATTGGCAACCACAAGCTGAAAAACTGCGGAAGGAGACGGGAAAAGTGTCCACGTCTGGCCATCATACTGAATAACTCCCTTTCTGTTGGCAATCCAAAGGATCCCATGCTGATCCTGAACAAGGCTGAAATTCACATTATCGAAAAGATCCGAAGAAGGTAAATGATGGGTAAGAAAATAATCTCCATCCTGGCAGAATGCATCCATTCTTGTCAGGATGATGCATAAAAACAGTAAAATAACTATACGAGTAAGTTTCACTTTGCCTCTTTTGGATAGCTAAAGTTAAAAAAAGCTCAGGATAAACAAGAAAGTTGTGTTGTTTTTGGAATTCAACTTATCCGGCTCCAGTTCACAACCGTTTTTTTCAGTGAGTCAATATGTTTTCGAATTGGGGAGTTTTCGGGGCTGCTTAGCTGCGGGTCTTTTTCGAGAAGCAGGATAGCCGCATCACGTGCTGTCTGCAATATAACGGCGTCTTTTCCGAGATCAGCGAGTAGCAGATCCAGTACTCCGCTTTGCTGTGTACCCATCAGGTCGCCGGGGCCACGCAATTTCAGATCAACATCCGCAATATCAAATCCATCGGTGGTGCGTATCATGGTCTCGATACGGATTCGCGCATCTTTTGACAGTTTATAATCTGTCATTAGGATACACCAGGATTGACGGAACCCTCTGCCAACACGGCCACGAAGCTGATGCAACTGGGCCAACCCGAATCGTTCTGCATTTTCGATCACCATGACCGCAGCGTTTGATACATCCACACCAACCTCTATCACCGTAGTGGCTACCATAATTTTTGTCTCTCCTTTTATAAACCGCTGCATTTCATAATCCTTTGCATCCGGTTTCATTTTGCCATGTACAATGCTCACAGGGATCCCCGGGAAAGCCCTGCAGATGCTTTCATAGCCATCCATCAGGTCTTTCAAATCTGATTTTTCGGATTCTTCAATAAGCGGATAAACCACATAAATCTGGCTGCCTTTCCTGATCTCCTCTTTCATAAATCCGAATACCTTTAAGCGCATGGAGTCATACCTGTGAAGTGTTTTCACCGGCTTCCGACCAGCAGGCATCTCATCGATTACCGAAACATCCAGGTCGCCGTACAAGGTCATGGCAAGTGTGCGTGGAATCGGGGTGGCTGTCATCACCAGCATATGCGGATAGTAGTTTGAATTTTTCTGCCATAACTTTGAACGCTGAGCAACGCCGAAGCGGTGCTGTTCATCAATGACTGCCAGCCCCAGGTTTTTAAACCGGACAACATCTTCCAGCAAGGCATGTGTTCCGGTGAGTATGTGAAGATTACCATCGAGCAACATCTGGTGAATGATCTTTCTTTCGCTGGTTTTGGTTGAACCGGTGAGCAAACCCATATGCAGGCCCATTTTTAAGGCCAGTGGTTTAAGTCCGTTGAAATGCTGAATAGCCAGTGTTTCGGTGGGAGCCATCATTGCTGCCTGAGCACCTCCGTTTATTGCCAGCAGCATGCAAAGAAAAGCCACAATGGTTTTACCACTTCCCACATCGCCCTGAAGCAAACGGTTCATTTGCTTGCCCGATCGCATATCCCGGTAAATCTCCCGAATCACTTTTTTTTGTGCACATGTAAGTTCAAAAAGCAGGTGTTTGTTGTAGAACTCGGTGATAAGGTTTGTCTTGCTAAACACCATTCCCTTGTATTTCTCCATCCTGGAAACCTTCATTTGCAGAAGTTTGAGCTGAATATAAAACAGCTCCTCAAATTTCAACCTGAACAGTGCTTTTTGAAGCATCTGATGATTGTCCGGGAAATGGATCTGGATCATAGCTTCCTTTTTTGGTATCAGCTTAAAAGACTGCAATACAGCGTAGGGCAATGTTTCGTGGATATGGTTGACGGCTTTTTCCAGCAATACGGCCTGGAGCTTCATAAGCGTCCTGCTGTCAAGAAATTTTGATTTGAGTTTTTCGGTAGTCGAATAAACAGGCTGAAGATATCCTGAGGTATCATGCTGAGGAGTGACGATGTCCAGTTCCGGGTGAGCCATGTTTAATTTGCCATGCCCGTAAATCACAGGTTTGCCGAATGCCACATATTCTACACCCGGTTGTAGCTTTTTTTGTACCCATTGCAACCCTTTGAACCACACCAGCTCCAGCTCACCGGTATCATCCTTTATTCGTGCAATCAGCCTTTTTTTCCTGCCATAGCCAGCCGTTTCCAGAAATGTCAAAAACCCTTTTATCTGGACAAAAGGCATCCCGTCTTTCAGTTCTGATATTTTGTAAAATTTAGTGCGGTCTTCGTAGCGAAAAGGATAATGCTGTATTAAATCGGCATAGGTAAAGATATTGAGCTCCTTATTCAGCAGAGCAGATTTTGCAGGTCCGACTCCTTTTAGAAACTCTATGCGGGTTTCAAAAAATCCAGTCATTTATTGGGAGTAGAAATAATCTCCGGAATGTTTCCATTCCAGCGTATTCAACAAATGTATGATATCTTTTTTAACATATGCGATCGAAGGGGCAAGCGAATCGTTTTTGGTAGCTGTATTAAAATATAGCGCACCCCGTAAAAAATGATGTACCGAATCCGTAATAAAAAACTGAAACTGACTGGGCACTTCTCCTTCTAGCTCGGCTACAATAGCGGTTTTCCCGTTAGGCGTTTTCAGGATGGACTCATCGATTGCGTAGGCTTTTATCAGATGTTTCGACGTAAGTTTAAACGCATCGTTCAGCAACCCGTAAAGTGTATCCGCGTTTTGATAAACAGGTTTATACGAAATGTTGATACTGGCATCTATTCCGGGATAATATATGTTTATCCAATAGGGTTCGTGAAGCCACGATGTATCTGCCGAGATCTCTGCGTGAACAGAATGCTCAAACATATACGGGAAGGTGTCGGCAAGGTAGGTATATTCGTGCCCGGGAAGATCTATCCGGTTATACCCTTCAGGTTTAGGCATAAAGTCTTTTTTACAGGAGGTAAAAAGAATAATAAAAAATAACGAATAAAATTCAGGACGTTTTAGCCAAAGTAGTTTCCTCATCGTCTGTTGATTCATTAATAAAAACCCTTACTTTCTTGATCCGGCGCTTATCTACAGCCTCTACTGTAAAAACGTATTTGCTAAAAACGATCTTTTCTTCTGCCTGTGGCAATTTGGAATGAAGTTCAAGAATCAATCCGCCAAGCGACTCGCTTTCGCCCTTCACTTCTTCAAAGACAGAGGGCTCTTCACCCACTATTTTACAAAAATCATTTAGCGAAGTTTTACCTTCAAATATAAATGTGCGTTCATCCAGCTTGCGGTGGGCAATCTCATCTTCATCAAATTCGTCTTTGATCTCACCCACAATTTCTTCAATTACATCCTCGAGTGTTATCAGACCGGAAGTTCCACCATATTCATCCACTACGATGGCCATATGTACCCTTTTTTCCTGAAAATCGCGAAGCAACGTATCAATTTTCTTGTTTTCCGGTACAAAATACCCGGGTCTTAATAGCTTTTGCCACTGATACTTTTCGCCTTTATCAAGATGAGGTAGCAGATCCTTGATATACAAAATACCTTCGATATTGTCTATTGACTCACGATAAGCAGGTATCCGGGAATAGCCTGAGTCGTTGACAATTTTCAACAATTCATCAAATTCGATTTCAATATCCACACCGGTTATGTCCAGCCGAGAGCGCATAACCTGACGTGCTGAAATGGTACCAAACGCCATAATACTTCTGATTATATCCTTTTCCTCCTCACTGGTTTCTTCATCGGTGGTGATCTCAAGCGCCTCGCTCAACTCTTTCATTGAGATATCGTATCCTTTCTTTTTCAGCTGGGTCTCCACTACGTTGCTTATTGCCATTAAAAACATAGACAGAGGTTTTAACATGGTGTTGAAAAATGAAAGCATCAGCGAAGTGCGTCGAGCAAACTTCAGGTTGTTCTGTGTGGCATACACTTTGGGGATGACTTCACCAAAAAATACAATGAAAAAAGTAATACATAATGTAAGTATAACGATGATCCTGCCTTCGGTAGTTTGAGAACCGGTAATCCGCCACATCATAAATGTAGCGAGCGTTACAATGGCCACATTGATAGTATTATTAAGAATGAGTATGGTGGCCAGTAGCTGTTTAGGATGCTTCAGAAGTTTTACAATGGCTTTGTCGGCTGTTTTGTTGCTTCGCAGACTGCTATCGAGATGGTCCGGATCAAGGGAGAAAAAAGCCACTTCGGATCCTGATACCATTGCGGACAAAATAAGAAGGACAACCAGCAGTCCTCCACCTATTGAATAATAGGTAAATGAAGACACGAATATGATTGCCAGAATATAACTGGGAGGGTCGTCTATGGTTACTTCCAATACGCTCCTAAACGTTAATTAAACTAAATATACTGGCTTTTCTTTTAAGATAAAAGCTCAGAATGGTAAATCATCCTCTTCCTCAGATTTAATATTAGCCGGAATTTCCTCAGAAGCAGGCTGGTCCGGCTCTGCTGCCTGTGTTGGTTCTGCTGCCTGCACCGGCTCTGCTGTCTGTGCCGGCTCTGCTGTCTGTGCCGCCGCCGCAACGGGTGACCCTGGAGTATCAGCACTTCGCCTGCCTCCTAGCATGGTCATGTTGTCGCCTACAATTTCGGTAGTATATCTGGTACCGGATTCACTTTCCCACGACCTTGTACGCAAACGACCTTCGATATAAACCTGATCACCTTTTTTCAGGTATTTCTCTGCAACTTCAGCCAATCCTCTCCATAAAACAATATTGTGCCACTCGGTAATGGTTTTCCTTTCGCCTGTCGTCCGGTCTTTATAACTTTCAGAAGTTGCCAGGGAAAAAGACGCCACCGCTACACCGCTTTCAAGATGCCTTACTTCAGGATCTTTACCAAGATTGCCTATTAAAATCACTTTGTTTACACCACTCATTTTTATTTCCGGTTTTAGTTTAATCAATAAATATACCCATTAATTAATACGATTTGAAATATGATTTCAAAAAGTTATCAACCAATACGGGTTTAGGCAAATTTACAATTTCCTCAATGGAATAGAAACGCAAAGCGTTCCTTTTTAAGAGAGAGATTTGTTTTAGGGCCGGATCAGGGTTAAGAGTGAGTTCATAGAATCTCGAATAAATTCGCTGATGACTGAGGATATGTTTGTAATCTTTGCCGGTTTTACAGATGGAATAGCCTCTTTGCAGCAATTCAATTACAAAGGGATCCTCAAATTCATCCGGATCCAGCAGTTTGTTTTCTTCTATCAGGTAGAAGTCAAATAACCCCTGCCAAATATCTCCGGCTTTTCGTTTATTTAATGAAATTTTTTGCCGGTCACGGAATATTATATAATTAAAATACCTGTTTCGAGGTTTTTTTACCTTTGACTTATATGGGATTTCATTTTGCCAGCCGTTGGCAAACGAGATACACCGATTTTGCAACGGACAATCCATACATTCAGGTTTTGCCGGAAGGCATAAAGTTGCCCCGATTTCCATAACAGCCTGATTAAAAATATCGGGAAACGATTTCGAAATCATCTCATTTGCCAATGCGCGAATGGTGTTTATGGTTGTATTAGCTCTGATATCGTCACGAATACCAAAATATCTTGAAAATACACGTAGGCCATTTCCATCTATTGCGGCTACCGGTTCATTAAAAGCAAAAGAGGCAATAGCGGCAGCCGTATATGGACCGATACCCGGAAGCTTTAAAAGAACTTCCGAAGTAGATGGAAATTTTCCATTATACCGGGTTTTTATTGCTCTGGCACACGTTAAAAGATTTCTTGCCCTGGAATAATAACCCAGTCCCTGCCACAAACGCAGCACCTCTTTTTCGCTTGCACATGCAAGTGATTCCAGGTTAGGGTATTTCTTTAAAAAATTCAAATAGTAGGGCAATCCCTGATTCACCCGGGTCTGTTGCAAAATAATTTCTGATAACCAGATTCGATATGGGTCTTTGGTTTCCCTCCATGGTAAATCTCTTTTGTTTTGATTAAACCATGTAATTAATGCTGTGCTGGGATCAAGAAGGTTCAAAATCTGATGAAATTATCTAAATTTTATACTGACCGGCAAAACATTTTTAACCGGAAATATTTAAAACATCAACTATTCTTTTACTTTTGCGCCAAATTTAATTAGAATTAAGAATTTTAGAAATTGTTATAACTTAAATTTTATAGTCGTGACTAAAGCAGACGTAATTGCACAAATTGCAGAACAAACAGGAATTGATAAGGCTGATGTAACCGCAACGGTTGAAGCATTTTTTAGCGTTATCAAGAATTCGATGGCTGATGGGAAAAATGTTTATGTAAGAGGCTTTGGCAGCTTTGTAAACAAAAAAAGAGCCAGGAAGGTAGCACGGAATATTTCAAAAAACACTGCTATCATTATTGAGGAACATTACATTCCCAGCTTCAAGCCTTCAAAGGTGTTTATGAAGAAGATCAAAAACAGCAGTGCAGTGAAGGCGATGGGCAATAACGTATAAGTTATTGCCCGCCGGCCAACAGGCCGTCCAACCATATTTTTTGCCGGATAAATAAGCCACTTTTTATAGTGTCAAAAGCCTCGGTTTTATATTTTTTGTGGTAAAAACAGCCTGAACAGGGGAGTGGATACCTGTAATTCAGGTCAGCTGCGCTTGCGTATTCTGATTTCATCTACTTTCGATACATTGATAAACAGCGCCTTTAGAAAAAGGTAAATTTTGTGTATCCGTTAAAGCATTGACGAATGCAATAATTATTCGGAAAAATTCTGCTATCTTTGCAAACCATTTTGGCAGTACCGTGCCCTGTACAGGGGTTAAGCCGGAGTGTATGTATTATTTTAACGATTCTGATTTTGAAAATCAAAAGCTTGAGAAATAATTACGAATAAATAAAAAATATTTTGAATTATGCCTTGCGGTAAAAAACGAAAAAGACATAAGATTGCTACACATAAAAGAAAGAAGCGTCTTAGAAAAAACAGACATAAGAAAAAATCATGATGAGCAGTATGATTTCTGTTTATTATTAATTTCTTTTAAAAACAAAACATTTTAAACGAATCAATTTTGAGTTACGAATTAGTAGTAAATTCAACTCAGAATGGATATCGGATAGCCCTTTTAGAGGATAAAAAATTAGTAGAATATCACCAGGAACAAGACGATAAAAAATTTATTGTTGGGGATATCTACCTTGGAACCGTCAGAAAGGTAGTTCCGGGATTAAATGCAGCTTTTATTGATTTGGCGTATGAAAAAGACGCTTTCCTGCATTACCTGGATATGGGACCAAACGTAAGGTCACTGATAAATTTTACCAAACAGGTTCAATCAAACAAAAAGGCCACAAGTAATCTTGGTAAGTACAAGAGAGCGCCGGAGATAGATAAATTCGGAAAAATCAATCAGGTGCTGTCCAGAAATCAACAGATACTTGTACAGATTGTAAAAGAGCCTATTTCTACAAAAGGACCCCGATTATCCTGCGAGTTGTCATTGGCAGGTAGGTACATTGTACTGATACCTTTTTCGGACATGGTAAGTGTTTCGAAAAAAATCACAAACGTCGTTGAACGAAAGCGCCTTTTAAGGCTAGTGACATCCATTAAACCTGAAGGCTTTGGTGTAATAATCCGTACAGTAGCCGAAGGTAAAGCGGTGGCTGATCTGGATAATGACCTTCGTCAGCTGACAGATACCTGGCGCCAGGGCGTAAAAAATCTGAAAACAGCCAAAGCGCCTGAAGTAATCATAGGCGAAATCGGTAAAACTTCTTCCTTACTCAGAGACCTGCTCAACGAGTCTTTTGATAACATTGCCGTTGACAATATAAAATTGTATGAGGAAGTTAAAAGCTACATTCATAAAAATGCCCCTGAAAAAGAAAAAATTGTAAAACTATATACCGGGAAACCGAAGATTTTTGAAACCTATGGGATCGAAAAACAACTTAAATCCTTATTCGGCCAATCTGTGAGCATTAAAGGAGGCGGGTATCTCATCATAGAACATACCGAAGCACTGCACGTAATTGATGTAAACAGCGGTAACAAATCATCGAGGGAAGAGGATCAGGAAACCACTGCACTGAGCGTAAATCTTGAGGCTGCCAAAGAAATTGCACGGCAACTCAGGGTACGCGATATGGGTGGCATCATCGTAATTGATTTCATTGATATGCGAAAGCTTGATAACAAAAAAATGTTGTTCAGAAAAATGAAAGATGAAATGGAATCTGACAGATCAAAGTTTACCATACTACCGCTTTCCAAATTTGGTTTGATGCAGATTACCCGCCAAAGGGTGAGGCCGGAAATGAATATTACCACTCAGGAATCGTGCCCTACCTGCGGAGGCACCGGTAAAATCACCGCTTCAATTCTTGTTGCAGATAATATTGAACATACACTTGACTATCTTCTGACCAAACAAAACGAGCACAAAATCACGATTATTTTGCATCCGTATCTTTATGCATATTTTACTAAAGGTTGGCGAAACACACGTATGAAGTGGTTTTTTAAGTACAACAAATGGATCAACCTGATCGAGGATTCATCGCTGCCGGTAACAGAATTCAAGTTTCTGAATGCGGAAATGGAGGAGATAGAGGTGAATTGACAGCTTCGGTATAATAACCTGCAGGTAAAATTTTTGTCCACGTTATTATGATCTGGTATTCGCGGATACATAAGGAGTTTAATTACACTTGTTTAGATATCAAACAAGTCATAATCATCACCTCGGCCGTACCGGACAAGTTCACTTAGCATAAAAATTTCGAGCGTTTCAAGGTGTTTAACCTTCAGATCGCCATCATCAAGAATATCAAGTACTACAAAGTGAGTCTCTTCGCCATAATTTCTCAGAAAATATTTGTGGCCTGTTTGTAAATTATCAAATGACAATGCCATAATAATATTATGTGATAAGAAATATCCGATATTGGAGTTCCTCGGCAATTTTTTGCTTTTTATTGAGTAAACTACGTTTTTCTGTCAAAGGTCTGCCTTTCAGTTCATTCATCTCTAAAGCAATTTTGTACAGCAGATCTTCGATCGCTTCAAGAGGTACCGGAATATCCTCACGCATAATCTGAAAATTCTTTCGTTCATCCATGTTAATCACTTAAATTTGAACCCTGATTTAATTATATAAGTTAAAAAAGATTGATGAACATAACAGGCAAAATTGTTGAAATATACGACATCCAGGAAATAAGCAACTCTTTTAAAAAGAGAGAATTTGTGGTGGAGTATGCCGATAACCCGAGCTTTCCGGAATTTATTAAGTTCGAATTGATACAGGATCGGTGTGTACTACTCGACGCCTATAACACCGGCGATGAAGTAACAGTGAACTTTAATCTGAAAGGAAGGAAGTGGACCGATCCGCAGGGTCAAACCAAATACTTTAATTCATTGCAGGCATGGCGGATTGAGGAGTTGGCGTCAGATTCAGGCAGCAGTAAGGATACAGCCCATCCAGATGCGAATCAGGAGCCTGAATGGCTGCAAAACAATACAGGAAAAGAAGGAAGTGAGGGTGGCGGCGAAAACGAGCTTCCTTTTTAAGAGCTTGAGCATATTGTCTTTAAATTTACAAACAGGTATTTAATAATAGTTAAGCGGATTAAATTTATTTGGATAAACTAAACGATATGCTGACGGATTCGTATATAATTATGCTATGAAATTCATTCTATTCCTGCTGTTTGCCCCGTTTCTGTTGATCTTGTTAATCCCACTGGGCGCCGTTGCCATTGCTGCAGGAGTTGATTTATTTGGTGCGATCGCAGGAATCATCGTGGTGGTATTTGGGATTTTTATTGTCATGCTTGCTACGGTTTTTGGCGTGTTTGTTTCAATTGGAGCTATCGGTATTATCTTCTTTAAAGCACTTCTGATTATTTTTACAGTGCTCTTACTCATTTCAGTGATTTCAAAAAAACCGATACGATCCGGGACTTCCCGATAGGAATCATCACACAAACTGTACAATATTTCGAAGAATTAGTTATTTTCGAACCATAATCAGTCCCTAATAATCATGGTCAAGAAAATTTTCATTGTCGAAGACGATAACATTTATTCTGAATTTCTGAAGAAAAGCTTAAGGACAAAATATAAAATATATGCCTATTATACGGCTGAAGATGCCATTGTAGCTTTGAAATCTATTACGCCAGACGTATTGATTATTGATTATAAATTGCCAGGCATGAACGGAATTGAATTGTTTGAAAATGTAAAAGACAATCTCGCTGAACACACCAAAGTAATTGTACTGAGCGCAATTGATGACGGAAACCTTGTGCTTGATTTTATAAAAAGAGGCATTCGTGATTACGTAATCAAGGATGACAATGTGATTTCCACATTAACCGCCATTATTGAAGACAGTGAGGACATATTCTATGACTCCGGTATAGAAGAATGAATCGGAAGTTTGACAACAAAAGTCGATCCTTTATTTCGAGCTCCTTGTTCATAATAAATTTCTCCGCTCAGCATTTCTACAAGATATTTTGTAATGGAAAGGCCCAGACCGGTTGAGCTTTCACCCCCCGTAGGTCTTGCTGACAATACCTGAAATTTCTGAAACAACTTCGACTGATCTTCATGCGTTATTCCTGGTCCTTCATCAGAGACTTTCACGGTGATGTGTTTGTCGTTCCAGTGGCAATTAATCAAAATGCTGGTATTGCCAGGCGAAAATTTTATTGCGTTTGAGATCAGATTGTCAAAAATCCTATTGAGGTAATGGATGTCTGATACCAAAGGACAGGATATTACATTCGATTTGAATAAAATTTTTTGATTTTTCCGGGCTATGTACGAATCGTATGTTATGATAAGATTTTCGATAACTTCCTTTAAATCCAGGTTTTCAAGATTTATCTCAACACCTTTATACTCCAGCGCCCTGATATCCAGCAGGTTACGTATCAGATCCAATCCCTCCTTCACTACAATGTTCAATTTTTCAAGGTATTCTTTTTGTTCATCGTTAAATCCGGAAGAGGTGAGGTATAAAAGATTGGTAAGTGCAAATATCCGGTTGAGCGGAGCTTTCAGATCGTGCGAAACCACACTAATCATATTATTTTTCTCTTCATTGAGTTCTTTCAGGCTGCGAATCTGGTCCTCGAGTATTTTATTTCGCTCTTCAATGGCTTTAGCCTTTTCTTTAATCAGGTCAGCCTTGTTTTTAAGTTCTTTATTTACAACTTGTTTTTGATGCATGGAAATCAGCAAAATGACAATCAGAATCAGAAGCGCAATGATAACAACACCCTCGAACCCTGGAAAAACTTCCATTTGAAAAATGATACTGTACACTGAATTTAACACCTCAGGCATGCTTGATTCCATTTTGCAGTATCTTCACATTTCTAAATTACAAAGAAACCAATCACCATGCATAAAATGAAGCTATCCTAAAAAAAATACTATTCTTGTGAACTTTTAAATGTATTAAATTGGTTACATATTTAACCACTTTTAATATGTCATGAAAAAGCTCAAAATTGTAATTGTATTGCTCATAGCGTTCATTATAGCAAACTGCGGTAGTGATCCGGACCCGATCGGAAATACACCCAGTCCGGGAGGATCACAAAATCCTAATCCGAATCCTAATCCTAATAGCTGGCTGATACCGTCAGATGAAGTTTTTGATGGAGGACCAGGGAAAGACGGCATACCGGCACTTGAATCGCCGAATCTGGTGAGCGCGTCAGAAGCAACATACTTAAGTGATAATGACCTGGTCATCGGGTATAAATTCGGGGACGAAACGCGGGCGTATCCGCATCTGATCCTTGACTGGCACGAAATTGTAAATGACAATATTGGCGTACATTCCTTTGCCATCACATATTGTCCTTTGACCGGAACGGCCATTAACTGGAGCAGGGAGATCAATAACACAGTAACAACTTTCGGAGTTTCAGGATTGTTGTACAACACAAATCTTATTCCTTACGATCGGGCAACCGACAGCAACTGGAGTCAGATGAGAATGGATTGCGTAAACGGAGTACTTATTGGCAGTCAGGCTACTGTATTTTCGGTGGTGGAAACCACCTGGAAAACATGGAAAGCAATGTTTCCGGATACGAAGGTGATGTCGCTTGAAACGGGTTTCAACCGCAGGTACGGCACCTATCCGTATTTTACAAGTCAAGGTGATTATCGTGTGGAAGAATATCTGATTTTTCCGATATCAAATGAAGACAGCAGATTATCACGAAAAGAAAGAGTGTTGGGTGTAATTAATGAAGGTGAGGTTAAAGCCTACCGACTAAAAACGTTTCCCGAAGGTGTGGGCTTAATCGAAGACCTGGTTGGAGGAGAAAAGATAGTTGTTATTGGTTCTGATCCGGATAATTTTATGGTGGCATTTAAATTCAATGATGAAGTATTTTCTCCGGACGATTCGGGAACTGGAATAATTCAGGATCAGAACGGCAACGTTTACAATGTTTTCGGAGAGATTATTTCCGGACCGAATACGGGCGAACGCCTGACACCGGTTACTTCGTTTATGGGCTTTTGGTTTTCGTGGGCAACATTTTACCCTAATTTGGCTATATGGTGGACGAATAACTGAAGTACTTCGCCGTAACGCCGTCAAATCTTAATCGCTTCTTTCTCAATGTTAAAAGCACAGCGCGAAATGGAGATCCGGCTTGCTGATAAAAATTATCAGAATGGAATTTGTCTTGTTAACACCCTGGTAATCAGAGCTCGTTTCCAATGTCATCTGATTAATAGCCACTGGACAGCTCTCCTTTTGGGCGAAGAAAAGAAATTCTCATAACTTAGCATTTTACATCGAGTTTAATTATATGGAATCATACCTTGAAACCACAATTGACGTTTATCATAAGGCAGCCTTATCACCCAATGAAGGACTATGCTGTACGACCAATCCCATCTGGCAATTGCCGGGGTTGACTATCCCCGGCAAAATGCTAAAAATGAATTACGGTTGCGGAAGCACGGTACATCCGGCGGATCTTTCGGGCGATCCGGCGGTACTTTATGTGGGCATTGGCGGGGGCATGGAATTATTGCAGTTTACGTATTTCAGCCGACATACTGGAAAAGTGGTTGGGTTGGATGTGGTGGACCAGATGATTGACGTTTGCGACGCAAATCTGAAAGAAGCAGAAAAGCTGAATCCGTGGTTCCGGCGTGATTTTATACGTCTTATACATGGAAACGCGCTGGCGCTACCTGTGGAGGATTCAAGCATCGACATAGCTGCTCAGAATTGTCTGTTCAATATTTTTACCAGAAAAGATCTGGTAAAAGCCATCGGTGAAATGTACAGGGTGCTCAAACCGGGAGGCCGGCTTATACTTTCCGATCCGGTTTGTGATACTGAAATGCCACAACATCTGGCTGATGATGAAGATTTGCGGGCGATTTGCCTGAGCGGCGCTATATCGCTGAATGAGTACTTGCATCTGATTACAAGTGCAGGATTCGGAACGGTTGAAGTGAGGGCAAAATATCCCTACCGGATATTATCAAAAGAAAAATATGCGCTTGAAGCAGATATATTCATTGAGAGCGTAGAAATATGTGCTATTAAAGATCTGATTCCGGCTGACGGTCCGTGCATTTTTACCGGAAGATCCGCAATTTATTTTGGATCAGAAGAGTATTTTGATGATCATAACGGGCATATTCTTTTAAATAACCATCCCTTATCTATTTGTAATAAAACAGCCGAAAAATTAGCTGCTCTTAACCGTTCTGATATATTTATTTCAGATTCTACCTGGCATTACAACGGAGGCGGGTGCTGCTGAGAGCTTATGGCAAATGTATTAATTTAAAAATACAAGCATTTGTTCTCCCGGCATAAAGCTGGATGATTCGCAAATATTTCTATTTTTGGAACAAAGTAATTGTTCCGATGAAAACTATAGTATTAGCAACCGCAGCACTGTTTGTATTTTCACCCATTTTCCTGGAGGCTCAGAATAAGGCCGGCGATTTTATCCGGCAGGGTAATGAAAGTGTGGAAAAAGAGAATTACGAACAGGCGCTATTACTGTTTAAAGCGGCCATCATGGCTGAACCATTTAATGCAGAAGCATACAATGAACGTGGTAAAGTAAAATCAATGATGGAGGATTTTTACGGCGCCATTGGTGATTTTAATTTTGCCATCGAATACGACAGTACGGTAGAGGGGTATTATAACAACCGGGGAATTGCAAAATTTTATCTGGGTGATAATGCTGCAGCCATTCCTGATTTTAATAAAGCGCTGAAGTTGAATGAGGAAAATGCGGACGCTTATGCCAACCGGGGTTTTGCATGGTACAATCTTGAGTATTATGAAGAAGCATTTTTTGATTTTTCACGCGCTATCAATTTTGATCCTGATGATCCGGATAAACTTTTCAACCGGGGCGTAACAAGCGCCGAACTCGGGGAGTATTTGAACGCCATTGATGATTACACGCGATCAATAAGGCTGGACCCGGACGATGCTGAAACATACAACTACCGTGGGGTGGCCCGGTACACCCTGGGCGACTATACAAGTGCGGTTGCAGATTATTCAAAAGCCATTGAACTGGACTCAACTGATGCCACCAAATACGATAATCGGGCATTGGCACGAAGTGCACTGGCTGATTATGAAGGAGCAATAGCCGATTACACGTCCTCGCTGGCTCTTTTCCCGGATGATCCCGATGCTTACAATTTCAGGGGAGTGGCAAGATATAATCTTGAGAACTACGACGGGGCAATCGAAGACTATACTAAAGCCATCGAAATGGATCCTGGGGAGGCTCTTTTTTATGACAACAGGGCCTCGGCCAAATTTGAAATAAGGGATTTTGAAGGCTCTATCAAAGATTATACGAGTTCTATTGAGCTATATCCTACCGATCCGGAAGCATACTACTTCCGGGCATTGTCTAAATTTGAACTTGGTAACAACTATGACGGGTGCCTTGACCTGAACACCGCTGCCAATATGGGCCTTGAAACAGCCTCAAAAGAACTGAAAAAAAAGTGTAATTAAGCTGTTGTGGCCATATGAACAGCGATTACAAAAAATATATCTATTTAAACAAGCAGTTATGGAATGCCTGGTCCACGAATCATACAAATTCGGACTTTTATGATGTTGAAGGATTTAAAAAAGGCGCACACAGCTTAACCGACATTGAAATCAGCGAATTAGGTGAAGAGGTGAATGGCAGAACTATGCTGCATCTTCAGTGTCACTTCGGCCTCGACACCTTAAGCTGGGAGCGACTGGGAGACATTCCGACCGGGGTAGATTTTTCTGAAAACAGTATTCACACGGCCTGGAAGCTGAACATGCATTCACAATTTATTCTTTCTGATATTTATGATTTAAAAAGCCGTCTTGAAAAACGGTTTGATGTAGTTTTTACTAGTTATGGGATGTTATTCTGGCTTCCTGAACTGAAATCATGGGCTGAGATCATTTATCATTTTTTAAAACCGGGAGCAACATTTTATATGGTTGAATTCCATCCGTTTCTAGATATCCTGGTTGATGAATTAAAAGAAACCCCCAACGGTTATTTTGGCTCCAATGAACCGGTCAGGTACCATCTTACCGGGACTTATGCCGCACCAGATGCAGATATAACAGCAGACGAATACCGCTGGAAGCATCCTGTTGGCGATATCATTTCATCGCTGACCCGGGCCGGACTTCAGATCAGGTTTTTCCATGAATTTAATTACTGTGCTTATCCAGTTTACCCCGGCATGATCCGGATATCTAATGGAAAGTATGTAATCAGGGATTTCACGGATAAATTCCCGTATATGTTTTCAATTATGGCTGTTAAACCTTGAAAACATTGACCGACACTGAAAATTATTTAGATTTGGAAGCCTTATATAGTTAAAATTATGAAAAAGCTGGCTCTTGGAATTGATATTGGAGGCACAAATACAAAATTCGGATTTGTAGATGAAGAAGGTAACGAATATGCCGAAAATTCCTTTCCCACAAATGATGACCGGAGCTTTGATGATTTCCTGATACAACTGGATGAAGAAATTAAAAAGGCGGAAAAGGAGATTAATTTTTTGTTCGAACTCATTGGAATAGGTATTGGGGCTCCTAACGGTAATTACCTTAGAGGAACTATTGAGTATCCGACCAATCTGAAATGGAAGGGAGTCACCCCGTTTGTTGAAAAATTCAAAAATTATTATGATGTGCCTATATATATGACAAATGACGCCAATGCTGCTGCCATGGGTGAGATGATCTTTGGCGGTGCCAAAGGCATGAAAGATTTTATTGTGTTCACATTAGGAACCGGTTTAGGGAGCGGCATTGTATCAAATGGTCAGATCATTTACGGGCACGATGGTTTTGCAGGCGAATTGGGGCATACCCTGGTAAATGTGTTCGGTCGTGAATGTGGCTGTGGACGCCGCGGTTGCCTTGAAACGTACGTGTCGGCTACCGGCATCAAGCGTACGGTGTATAAGCTGCTGGCAGATTACCTGGATGAAAGCGAGTTGAGAAATGTGCCCTTCGATGAACTTTCTGCAGAAATGATCACTAATGCAGCCATACGAAAAGACACCATTGCTATCCGGGCTTTTGAATACACCGGACGGATACTGGGGATGAAACTGGCAGACACAATTGTCCATTTCAGCCCGGAAGCCGTTTTTCTAACTGGTGGATTGGTGAATGCAGGTGATTATTTACTTAAACCCACACGCCAGTATCTGTATGAAAACATGATGCCAATTTACAAAAAGAACCCTCCGAAATTGTTAACGTCTGAATTGCTGCATAAAAATGTCGCTGTACTAGGTGCATCCAGTATGGTGTGGAATGAAGCATCCAGGTAACACCGTATATTATTGTTTTTGAAGATAAGCAGCCAGGTCTGAAATCGTATTTATACCCAGCCGTTCAGCATGCTCCCTTCGCATGACCATGGTATGGGTATTGTTGAACCCAAGCGGAGACAACCAGTGAATGTCATACCTTTCCCGGAATTCCTTTTGCACATATTCATAAACGGCTTCCCTGTCATACTTTATAATCGTATCGCGGTCTTCTTCCGGCAAAAGTACAAGCAGCCCTGTTCCGGTATATTCTGGATAAATGTCAATATCGCCGTTTCTCAGTGCGTCAAAAACAAGCTTTGTGCCGCCAAAACCCATTTTTAAGTCCACATCGAGTGTTGTATAGTTTTCGATCAGTATCTTAAACATTTCGGCAAGAATAAAATTTTCTGTAAAATTTTTTGAGCCGATGATCAGATCAGCATCGCCATCCGGATGATAATTTGTCTTTAAATCCAGCGATTCAAGGAACGAAACAGCTACTTCACGGGGGCTGAGTTGTGCATCGTCAGCCATGTAGTTCAGTGCAGCCATCTGTGGATTGTTGATTTGTCCGGCAATCTTATTCAATGCGTACTTAACTTCCGGATATCTATCAATCAGTTGTTTTCTCACAAGCGGTGCTGCATGGTAAGGCGGGAAATAATGCTTATCATCATCCAGAACCACGAGATCAAAAGCCCCGATTCGTCCATCGGTAGAAAATCCACTTACCAGATCCACCTTTTTGTTATAAATGGCGTCATACATCAGTCCGATGTCCATTTCCATTATGTCCAGGTCAAGATGATATAATTTTTTTAATCCCTGGTATCCGTCTTCACGGTGAATAAACTCAGAAGGAAACCCGGCTTTGAAGGAATTTCCACTAAAATCAAGTTTACTCCATGTAACTGCACCAAGCATTATTACAAGGAAGACCAGGGCAGTAATTACAATCAGTTTCCTGCGTTGTTTTATTTGATGCTGGATAAACCCAAGAAAGAAATCGAACATCAATGCCATCAGTGCGGCAGGAATGGCACCTGCCAGGATCATATTTATATTGTTGAGGGCTATACCCCGGAAAATAAACACCCCCAATCCGCCTGCACCTATCAGGGCAGTAAGCGTGGCTACCCCCACGTTTATTACCGTTGCAGTTTTTATACCTGCAAAGATTGTGGGAAGTGCAAGCGGGAGTTCAACCTGCATCAATGATTGAAAATCGGTCATTCCCATTCCCCTGGCTGCTTCTTTGATACCCGGATCTGTTTCAATTATTCCAGTATATGTATTTCGGATTATCGGCAGAAGTGCATACAGAAATAAAGCAGTAATTGCCGGTACAGTGCCAATTCCCAGCAGGGGTATCATAAATCCAAGGAGCGCAAGACTCGGGATGGTCTGAATAACATTTACAATTCCCAGAATTGGTTTTGCAAGTTTTTTCCGCCTGGTCATCATAATGCCAACAGGTAAGGATATGGCAATGGCAATGGTAAGGGCCATCAACGTTAGCCAAAGATGCTCCGTAGTCTGTTCAAATATCTCTGCCTTTTGTTCAGAGAAAAAGCTGAATAAGCCCTTTTTCATAATTCCCGTTTCATAAATGAAGTTTTATAATCAAGAAAGGCTTGGTGCAAATGCAGGGAAAGCGATTTTTTTCCCTCAGATTCCAGCGTATGCATTGCATGGAAGAGTGATGTATCGGGATCAAGTGAAATTTCTTTATCTGAGAAAGGTAAAACATCTTTTACAGCCACTGTCATGATTTCAAGTTGCCATTGGTGTGGACGTAGAAAATCCTTTACGAACTGGTTTTCGGCTTTCCATGTCAGTTCTTTGGGTGATCCGTTTTGCATGATTTTCCCATTGTCCATCAGGCAGATGATATCACCCAGTTCCCAGGCTTCAGTGACGTCGTGTGTAACCAGAACGATTGTTTTGTTGATGATTTCTTCGAGTTTTTTAAATTCATTACGTATATCTGTACGCGTTATCGGATCGAGGGCACCAAAAGGTTCATCCATTAACACAATAGCCGGGTCTGCAGCCAGCGCCCGGGCCAGTCCTACACGTTGTTGCTGTCCACCCGAAAGCTGAGCGGGATAGGCTTCAGGATCAACCGTTTCCAGATTCAGTAATTCCAGCAGAAAGCGTACTCTTTCTTTAATTACATCAGGATGCCATTTAAGGAGTTTTGGAACTACGGAAATATTTTCTTTCACCGTCATGTGCGGGAAAAGTCCGATACTCTGTATTACATATCCGATATTTTTCCGTAATGACTCCGGATTAACATTTGAAATATCTTTATCGTTGATAAGGATTTTACCGGAAGTTGGCTGGATCAGACCATTCAACATTTTAAGAGTGGTAGTTTTACCGGAACCGCTTGTGCCGAGCAGCACGAATGTTTTCCCTTCCGGCACATGAAAGGATATCTGGTCAACCACCGGCCTTCCGTTGTATTCCTTCGTTAGATTTAGTATGTCTATCATTAAAAAACAGGCAGAAAATACGAGTTATTTCTGCCTGTTACAAATGTTTCGAATGAGTATTAGGAATTTCGACCTTTCCCCGCCGGTTTGAGATCAGATATACTCTGAAGTAACTTTATTTAGTTACTTCCACACCTTTCCAGAATGCCACATGGTTTCGGATCTGTTTTGCAAGGTCACTGGGTTCTTTATAGTACCACGCCGCATCCGGGTTTTTACTACCATCTACCTCTAGCGTATAATAAGATGCTTCCCCCTTCCACGGACAGGTGGTATGTGTATCACTAGCTTTATAGTATGCTTTATTTATTGCCTCTTCAGGGAAATAATGGTTTCCTTCAACTACAACAGTATCATCGCTTTCGGCGATTACCTTACCATTCCAGATTGCTTTCATAATTTCTAAAATTAGTCAATATTAGTTGTTTCAAATGTATAAACAATAACATCCTGCAAATTGTTCCACCGGCTATTATGAATTTGTCATGTCAAGGACTGTCTGCTTGATCTGCCAATGCTTTTTTTACCTGATCCAATACCTGGTTAACAGAAATCCAGTGCATGCAGGCATGGTCGCCTCGGTAACACGGCTTGTTTCCGAACACTGAACATGGCCGGCAGTTTAATTCATGTTGCGGAATCTGAACTATGTATTTTTCATTGTTATTTACAGGGCCAAATCCCGAATGAGGATGGGTAGCGCCCCAAACAGATACCACCTTTACGTTGCAAAGTGCAGCAAGGTGCATATTAAACGAATCCATTGAGATCATCAGGTCAATGTCGCGGAGCAATACAATTTCTTCTTCCATGTTCAGCCTTCCGGCCAGGTTATATGTGTTGTCGAATTTTTCTGAAAGTGCCTCCAGTTTCGGTTCTTCAACGGGCCCGGCTCCAAATAGAAATATTTTATAATTATTACGTTCAGCAAGAATTCCGATCAATTCTTCCATTTTTTCATCCGGCCATTGTTTCTCTTTATGTATTGAAAAGGGAGCCACAGCAATCCAGTGATCTTTTTTGTCCAAATCATTTTCAGCGTAAAACGCTTTAATATTTTTGGTGAATTCGGGATTGTAACGAATGGGACAATCAAAATTTGCATCAGCCGGAATTCCCGCCTGCCTGAATACATCGAGGTAGCGTTCGGTTGTATGTTTAAGTGGTTTAAACACCTTACCTGATTTACGGGTCAGCTCCTTTTTTGCTTTCCTCCCTTTATCAATTTCGTACACTTTTATGCCTGAAATGCGGAACAAGCTATCCAGCACCCAGGTACGTAATACACTGTGCAAATCGATTACAATGTCCCATTTATGAGCTGAATTAATATCTAGATACAGTTTTATTAACCCGGGTAATCCTTTGTAATTTTTCAGTTCAATACCGTAAAAGTTCAGGCGGGGAATGGCATGAAAAAAGGACCTGAAACGAAGATCAGAAACAAAAGTTATGTGTAGATCAGGATTTTTGTACAACACGCCCCGGATTACCGGTACCGTTAGTGCAACGTCTCCAAAAGCTGAGAACCTGAACACAATCACATGCATGCGTAAAGCTAGGTATTATTTATGTCTGTACAATATAGGATTGGTGGCAGGGTCGTTATACATCTTCATCTGACGATATACTTTCATGATACGCTTGCCCTTTCCGATATCTTCCAGCAGTTGATCCAGACTTACCGAAATATCAACGAGTTGTTCGCGCAGCATGTTGAGTTTTTCCCTACTTTTATTCCGGTGTGATTCATCCGTATCATCTCGGTTTACCTGCTCTTCCATGTGGTATATCTTCAGCGCAAGTATCGAGAGGCGATCTATTACCCAGGCGGGGCTTTCCGTATTCAGCCTGGCGTCGGGGGTAGCCTTCACATTTTTAAATTGATCCAGAAACCAGTCGTCGATTTGCTCCACAATATCAGTCCGGTATTGATTAGAATGGTCTATCAGCCGCTTCAGGGTCATTCCATATTCAGGCACAATATCAGGATCCCTGATCAGGTCTTCGTAATGCCATTGTACTGTATCAATCCAGCTTTTAAGGTAAAGCAGATACCGGATGCCGGACTCATCATACGGGTTGGTGATGGGTTGCTCAATGTTATCGGTTTTGTGATAATCCGTGATGCATTCCTTGAAAACCATGTAACAACTTTTTGCTGTAACCATTATTATAACTATTTCCTCCTACTCATCCTGCTAAAGGCATACTAAGTTAAAGTAAAATTTATTTCCGCTAATATTTTCAACGGATCGGGCATATGTTTAACAGGCCTGCATCATTCCATTTCCTGTTTTGTATAGTGCGAAAACAGATATTTTAATTTGCTGATAATCATCGTTTTAAAAAAAACATAATAAATTTTGGGAGTTATAATACATAAAACAAGAAAAAACACCGTCATTACCCGGCTTCACCGGGTAATCTCCCGTATGAAATACCAATCAATTAATTACTTCAAACTGCTTTATACAAGGAGATTACCCGACATCGCTGCGCGATTCGGGTAATGGCGATATACTGTTACGTTCTCTTTATGTAACCATATTACCCTTATTTAAAGTCCGATTTTATTTAAACGAGTATTCATTTTTATCCAGCAGGTGATTGGCCACCCTTCTTCTTGCTTCTTTCAGATTAAAAGGCTCCATTTTAGTAAATCGCTTTAATCCCATCAGCATCATACGCTGTTCATCACCTTCGGCAATAGCATAAATGGCCTCTTTAGCCACTCTTGAAGCATTTTCTACCGCCTCATAAAGATAGATACGCATCATGTCGGTCTGGATGGAGCAATTTTCTTCACCCCTCAATCCAATGAGTTTTTCCACTCTTAGCAGGGCCGATTCAGCTACATAGCCCTCAATCAACATATCAGCAAGATTCATCAGTATCTCCTGTTCATCGGCAAGTTTTTGCATGAATTTTTGCACAGCAGCGCCCGAAATCATCAGCCCGGCTTTTTTGAGATTCCGTAAGGCTTTTTTCTCTTTGGCAAAAAGCCCTTCATCTTCTGAAACGCCAAAGTCAGGAATTGAGGTCAGTTCTTTTGCTACTTTCATGGCAGGCCCCATCAGGTCAATACGGCCTTTCATGGCTCTTTTCAGAAGCATATCGATGGTCAGCAGCCTGTTAATTTCATTGGTTCCTTCGAATATGCGGTTGATACGTGAGTCGCGATAAGCCCTGTCCATTGGCGCATCAGCTGAATAGCCCATACCGCCAAAAATCTGAACTCCCTCATCCGCGCAATAATCAAGTACTTCGGAACCGTGCACCTTCATAATCGCACATTCGATGGCAAACTCTTCCAGCGCCTTCAGGCGGGCCTGTGCAGGTTCCATACCTTCATTCACATAGCTGTCATATGCTTTGTCAATATTACTTCCTGTCCGGTAAACGGCCGATTCGGATGCAAATGTGCGTGATGCCATTTCTGCCAGCTTGTATTTTATGGCACCGAATTCACCTATTGATTTTCCAAACTGTTTCCTTTCATTGGCGTATTTTACAGCTGTTGTAATTATATCCTTGCTGCCGCCAATACAGGATGATGCCAGTTTTATTCTGCCTACATTCAGAATATTTACGGCAATTTTAAATCCTTTTCCACGGTCATACAGCAGGTTTTCAACGGGCACCTTGCAATCGTTGAAAAATATCTGCCGTGTGGAAGACCCTTTTATACCCATTTTTTTTTCTTCCTCATTCATGGTTATTCCACCAAATGATTTTTCAACTATGAATGCAGACAGGATCTTGTCATCTTCGATTTTTGCAAACACAATGAACAGATCAGCAAAACCACCGTTGGTGATCCACATCTTCTGGCCATTCATCAGGTAATGCGTACCGTCTTCAGATAAGGTGGCACGGGTTTTTGCTGCATTTGCATCGGAACCGGAATCGGGTTCTGTAAGGCAGTATGCCGACTTCATTTCTCCGGATGCCAGTTTCGGAAGATATTTATCCTTTTGTGCTTCATTACCATAATAAAGGATGGGTAGCGTGCCTATTCCGGTGTGGGCTGAAAGTGCAACTACAAAGGAATGGCCGGAGCCAAGCGCATCCACAATCATCATGGTAGTATTCAGATCCATCCCATATCCGCCCCATTTTTCTGGTATGGATATGCCGAGCAAACCAAGTTTGCCTGCTTTGCCCATCAACTCAGGCATCAGCTCAGGATCTTTTTGAGAATCAATTTCATCCAGCCTGGGATATACCTCCTTTGCAAGAAAATCTTTGCAAGTCTGAAATATCATTTTCTGTTCTTCACTCCATTCTTCAGGAATGAAAACGGTGGAAGCTTCGGTTTCCTTTATCAGAAATTCGCCTCCCATTATTGCGGTGGTTTGTTCAATTGTTTCCATAATAGGTTCTTATTTTGAGTTTTATTATCTATTGAGTTACCCGGCTGTGTGTAGTCATAAATACTATAATTATAATAATTCAAAAATACCTGCCACACCCTGACCGCCGCCTACGCAAGCAGTGACCATTCCGTATTTTGAGTTTCGTCGCTTCATCTCACTCAGCAGCGTGATGGAAAGTCGTGCCCCGGTACTTCCCAGCGGATGGCCGAGGGCAATGGCGCCTCCATTTACATTCAGCTTTTCAGGATCGAGGTTAAGTTCGCGCACTACAGCAAGCGATTGGGCGGCAAATGCTTCGTTCAGCTCAATCAGATCAAGGTCATCTTGTTTTAATCCTGCCAGTTTCAGCGCTTTCGGAACCGCTTTAACCGGACCAATACCCATAATCTTCGGGTCCACCCCCGCTGCTGCATAGCTTACCAGCCTGGCCTGCGGCGTAAGGTTTAATTCTTTAACCATTTTTTCCGAAGCTACCAGCACAAACGCCGAACCGTCGTTGGTCGGACTTGAATTTCCCGCTGTTACTGACCCGCCTATTGCAAAAACCGGTTTAAGCTTTGCCAGGATCTCCAGACTTGTATCGGGGCGTGGCCCTTCGTCCTTATCAACTACAAATTCACGGGTTTTGCGCTTCATGTTTGAATCCACATAGGTTTCTTTTACTGTAATCGGTACAATGTCATGGTCAAATTTTCCTTCCTTCTGTGCATCAACGGCTTTCATGTGTGAGTTATATGCAAAATCATCCTGGTCTTCGCGACTGATCTTAAACTGTTGTGCAATTAGCTCTGCCGTTAAACCCATACTTGTATAATATGTAGGAGTCTCAATTGCTATCTGGTAATTCAGCGCCGTTTTCCAACCCATCACGGGTACAAGTGACATGGATTCGGTACCACCAGCAATAATCAGATCGGCCATACCGACCTGGATTTTAGCCAAAGCAAGATGTATTGCCTCCAGTCCTGAACCGCAATATCGGTTTATGACCATTCCCGGATTGTCAATGCCCAGGGCCATCAGCGAGATCATCCGTCCCATCTGCATGCCTTGTTCGGCTTCCTGTACGGCGTTTCCAACAATCAGGTCATCAATCATCGAATTCTCAACGCTATCCAGCGAGTTCATCAGGTGTTTGATGGTGTCAACAGCAAGATCGTCCGGCCTGGTGAACCGGAAACTTCCTTTTTTTGCCCGAGTTACGGCCGTTCGGTAGCCTTTGATAATGTATGCGTCCATTTCTATAATATTTTCAATTTATCATTTGAGCAAACACGTTGGCAGTTACCAATTTTCAGTTTGCAATAACTCCATATTTTTCAGGATATTTAATCATATGATTGATCATCTTTCCAACTTCCTGCGATTTTGATTTTAACTTATCAAATTCTGTCTTTTGCAGGTATTGACACGCTTCTGCAAAATCAAGCCAAACCTGAGTTTCGCTGTTTTCCATATCCGAATCAGAACATTTGCTAATAAAATACATCGGATACCTTCTTTTTCGATAAGCTTCCGCAATTGTTGAACATACCGATCTTGAATAGCGCCTTATTTGGTCAGTTAATGAATATGTTTCTTCTTTTGGGAATTTTTTAGATATTTCAAAAATCTCCATGGCTAATTCAAATGCTTTTTTATAAACTTTAAGATCCTGAAACGTACCCATCATTTATAATTTTTGCCAACTGTTAACTGCTAACTGCCAACTGCCAACTGCCAACTAATTTCTAAGCGGTTTCCCGCCCTGCAGTATCGCCTGGATTCTTTCCAGGGTCTTTCGTTCGCCGCACAGGCTAAGGAATGCTTCCCTTTCAAGGTCCAGCAAATATTGCTCGCTTACTTCCTGCGGATAGCTCAAATCACCGCCGCACATCACCCAGGCAATTTTTTTTGCAATCTTCACGTCATGCTCCGAAATATATTTCCCCATCTGCATGCCGTTGATGCCGGTGTAAAACAATGCGAGGCCTGTTTTGCCCTGCACTTTAATACTTTTAGATTCCACAGGTTTTACGTATCCTGTGTCATACATTTCGATCACTGCTTTTTTGGCATCGGTAATCTGCCTCAACCTGTTCACAGAAATCCCATCGCCTCTTCTCAATAAATGCATATCAAAAGCCTCATGAGCCGAAGTGGCCACTTTTGCAGTGGCTATATTCATAAAAGAATTCTGCAGCATGTTCAATACAATGTCGCCTTCTTCAAAGCTGTCAGATATCCGTTTTGTTAATTCTTTTGTTCCACCGCCCGCTGGTATCACCCCAACGCCAACCTCCACAAGGCCAATGTACGTTTCAGCTGCGGCTTGTACACGGTCGGCATGCATCGTCATTTCGCATCCTCCGCCCAGTGTCAGGCCATGAGGAGCAACTACAACAGGAACAGAAGAGTATCGAACCCGCATCATCGTGTTCTGAAAATGCCTGATCATAAAATCCAGTTCGTCATATTCCTGCTCAATGGCATACATAAACACCAGTCCCAGATTGGCACCGGCCGAAAACTGTGCCCCCTGGTTTCCGATTACAAGCCCTTTATATTCTTTTTCAGCCATATCGAGGGCTTTGTGCAATCCTTCGATCACCTCACCCCCCAGTGTATTCATTTTGGTATGGAATTCAAGGCCGAGCACCCCGTCGCCAAGATTGAATATGGTGGAACCCGAATTATTCCAGATCGCATTGTTTTTTCTCAGGTCATCCAGTATGATGAATTGCTCTTTGCCCGGGATGGATTTATATGTTTTGGAAGGTATATCATAATACTTTCGAACGCCTTCTTCCACCATGTAAAAGGATTCATTTCCCGCCTCCAGCATGTCGTACACCCACTGATTGGGTTTGTACCCTGCTTTTTCCATTTCCGCTACGGTTTTTTGAACACCGACGGCATCCCATATTTCAAACGGGCCGATTTCCCATCCGAATCCTGCTTTAACCGCATCGTCAATTTTGTACAACTCGTCTGCAATTTCCGGTATTCTGAACGACACGTATTTAAAAAGACCATAATTAGAGTCGCGGTAAAACTCTCCGGCTACATCTTTTCCCGCCATCAGCACCTTCATCCTTTCTTTCAGGTTATCAATCGCCTTGGTGGTTTCAAGGGTGGCGAATTTTACCTTTTGCCTGGGTTTATACCCGAGGGTTTTCAGGTCGAGGGTCAGGATCTTTGTTTTCCCTTTTTCCTTTGTTTTCTTATAAAAACCCTGTCCGGTTTTATCGCCAAGCCAGTTCTTTTCCTCCAGTTTTTTAATTATTTCCGGCAACCTGAAAGTATCCCGGGATTCGTCATTTTCTAACGCTGCATACAAATTGTCAGTTACCTTGATCAGTGTATCCAGGCCCACTATATCAGTGGTTCTGAAGGTAGCTGATTTCGGGTGTCCGATTACCGGTCCGGTCAGTTTGTCGATCTGGTCCACATCCAGATCGAGTTTTTGCATGGTATCCAGTACTTTCAATATGGCGTAAATACCAACTCTGTTGGCAATGAAAGCAGGCGTATCTTTGCATAATACGGTCGTTTTGCCAAGAAAAAGATCCCCGTATTGCATAAAAAATCCAGTGATATCAGGATCGGTTTTTTCTGTTGGAATAATCTCAAGCAAATTCAGATAGCGGGGCGGATTGAAAAAATGTGTGCCCAGAAAATGCTTCTGAAAGTCTTCACTTCTTCCGTCCAGCATCAGGTTGATCGGGATACCCGATGTATTGGACGTTATAAGTGTGCCCGGGGCGCGGTGTTTTTCAACCTCGTCAAACACTTTCTTTTTGATGTCGAGATTTTCAACCACCACTTCAATGATCCAGTCAGCGTCTTTAATATCCTTCATATTATCACTGAAATTCCCGGTGCTGATACGGTTGGCAAAATTCGTATGATACAACGGGGCAGGCTTGCTTTTAATGGCGGAGTTGAATGAATCGTTCACTATCCTGTTTCTGAATAACGGGCTGTTTTCATCCAGGCCTTTTACTTTTTCAGCATCGGTAAGCTCTTCGGGAACTATATCCAGGAGTAAAACTTCCACCCCTATGTTAGCCAGATGGCAGGCAATGCGGGAACCCATAATTCCCGATCCCAATACTGCGGCTTTCTTTATCGCTCTTTTCATTTCACCAATAAGTTGGGCTTTGTTTCATTGTTAAGAGATTTATTTTTTGTGACTTCTTCGATCAACCGGTTTATCTGCGACATCACATCAAAAAACAGGTTAAGCTTTTTTTCCGGAATGGCGCTCCTGACTTTTACATTGAAAGATTTAACCGTATCAGCTGAAATCTTCCTTTTCTTTTCACCTTCATCGGTAAGAAATATCCGTACAGACCTGCCATCGTTGGGGTCCTTTTTTTTATAGATCATTCCTTCATCTTCCAACCTCTTGAGAATGCGCGTCAGGCTTCTTGACTCGAGCCCCATCAGCGGGGCAATTTTCGTTGCAGGCGTACCTTCATCGCTTTTAATGTTCAGCAATACAAATCCTTCCGACATGGTGGCTTTATACTTTGCCGCCTGCTGGTTGTACATGCGGGAAATGGCATGCCACGCTGTTTTGATGTGGTAATCGACTGTGTCTTCAGGTTTCATATGTTGCATTTATAAATACGAAGTTAAACAAAAAATGTTATGCATGCATACTATTTTTAGTAAATAATTGATTCATGGGAAGAATAGTTCATATTGGTAATTAAATTGATGGTGTTTGGCTAAATTTGGGCAGATCAATCGGAGAGGTGCCGGAGTGGTCGAACGGGCCTGACTCGAAATCAGGTGTCCCGCCTTGCGGGACCGCGGGTTCGAATCCCTCCCTCTCCGCAATGCAAAATCCTGGGTTTCGGAGAAATCATAAAGGATTCAGATTCGCGAAACCGCCTTGGGGGTGAATACGAAGGTGAATCCTTTAGGAAAGCGTAGCGACGGGATTTTGCTTTGACGGTCCCCCTCCCGGGGATCACCGCCAGGTAATCCCTCCCTCTCCGCTTTGATTATCAAGGGGTTACAATGTTTATTTGAAGCTCCATTTTTTATGCTTCAATATAGGATTTGCAAACAATTTGCAAACAGAATATATGCGATTTACCGCAAATCAAATTTCCTCTACTTGCAGTATTCCGTTTGAAGAAGATTCAAGTAATCATCTTTCATCTTCTGATATTCCCTCTATTCGATTTCTCAACTTTATTTCCAATCATCTTAACCATATGACTCTAAAAATGCTAGTAACCCTTATACGTAAGATCAAAACCCTTGAGTATTTGCTCAAATCCCAAATCCTTATTATTTTTAACAAAGCCAAGGGGCACTTAACCTTAATGACTATGCGTATTTCGGGTCTTCTTCTGATATCTATTATAGCTGCCTTCTCTTTCATAAATACAAGCAATGATTTCACCCAATATCTAATTCGTAAGCTGAAAGATTATGCTGATAACTACTTACAGGAAAAGGTTTACCTGCATTTTGACAGGCCATTTTATTTTGCTGGGGATGATATCTGGTTTAAAATATACATTGTAAATGCCAATTCGCATATTCACCAGCCTTTCTCACAAGTGGTATACGTGGATTTTATGAACCAAAATCAAGAAGTAGTGGATCGAAAAAAAGTAAGAATTAAAGAAGGAATGGGCCATGGAAATATTACCCTTGATAAGAACTTACCTACTGGCGTGTATACTTTACACGCATACTCAAATTGGATGAGAAATTTTGATGCCTTCCTGTTGTTTGAAAGAAAAATTAGTATTCTAAGTCCTTTAATTTCTTTGGAAAAAATGACATATCGTTCTGATTCCATAGTACTGCAATTCTTCCCGGAAGGAGGATATATGATTTCAGGAATTGAAAACAAAGTTGCTTTCAAAGCAAGTAATTTGGAGGGTAAAGGAAAGCAGGTAAGTGGCAAGATAATTGATCAGGACAACAACATCATCCAGGAGTTTGAAAGCTTTCATAAAGGCATGGGATTAATAACAATTAATCCAGCGCCCGAAACAACCTACTTTGCGGAGATTAATACAGGGAGTATATCAATGTCTAAATACAAACTACCGGCTCCTGTACAGGAGGAATTTATTCTTTCTGTTGACAACAGTAAGGCGGATTTTGTATATGTAAACCTGGTTTCCACTGCTGACCTACCCAAAGAAATCGGAAAAAGAGTTTGGCTGGTTGCCCAATCTCAGGGAAAGATATTTTTTATGACTTATGGATCCTTAAATAAAAACATAAAGATATCGATTCCAAAATTAAGTTTACCAGTTGGAATTATACACTTTACGGTTTTTGATGAAAACCTGTATCCAAAAGCTGAACGACTTATTTATATTAAAAAACCTCCTGCATATAGTATTGAAATAACCAGTAAAAAGGATGAATACCAGCCCAGGGATTCGGTTAATATTAGTATCAAGCTAACCAATGATAAAAAATTGCCTGTCATGGCCAATCTTTCCCTATCCGCAGTTGATCTGAACCAAGTTAATTTTAATTATCAACATGCACACAATATTCACAATTACCTGCTCCTAACTTCGGAGTTAAAGGGCTATATTAAAGATCCCGGATTTTATTTTGACCCCGCTAATGAGAAAGCTGACCAGGCATTGGATATTTTATTAATGACTCATGGGTGGAGAAGGTATAAATGGGAAAAAGTATTAACCGACAATTATGATGAACCTAAGTATCTATTTGAGGCCGGTATTAACATTACCGGGAAATTAACCAACCAGTTTAAAAAACCTATTTCCAATGGAATTGTTTATATGATTATCCAATCCGGGGATTGGTTGTTTCAAAATGCTGTAACGGATGAAGCCGGTAATTTTGGGTTCTACAATCTGGACATCTCTTCTTCCACCGAAATCATCATACAGGGACAAAGGAAAAAAGGAAACAAAGGTGGAATTCAGGTAATAGTTGATTCAATTTCAACCATGCCAAACTTCGAAAGGAATTTAATGGAATTTGATGAAAATGAATTCATTAATTATAGACAGGTGTTTGAAATGGGCAAAAAAAGAGCTGAAATTGAAGCTGCCTTTGATTTATCTGCAATGAACATTATACTGGAGGAAGTAGTGATTGAGGCTACCAAAATAGATCCAATGACCGAAAGGAAATCAGGTCAATTATATTCAAACCCCGATACAAGATTAATTATGGATGATGCAAATTTAAGTGGATATCTTAGTATTACTGATTTTCTGAGGGGCAAGGTCGCTGGAGTGGTTATAAGTGGAAGTACGTTTGATCCCAAAATCACGATTCGAGGTAGTACCCCTATACTACTATTGGATGGATTCCCTACGTCACCACAAGTAATTGCTTCAATCCCAATTACTAATATTGAAACGGTAGATATCCTGAAGAGACCAAATATTTATGGTCGTTCAGGAGGGGTTATTGCCATTTATTCTAAAAAGGGATCTGTAAATAAAGATTTAGTCAGACATGGATTAGTGAATTTCCAGCCAAAAGGATATTCTATTATAAAAGAATTTTACAGACCCGCTTACAACCAATCCCAAGAGATTAGTGTAAAGCCAGATCATGGAGCTACCTTACATTGGGAGCCATTTGTTGAAATAGATTCAACCGGAACAACTGATGTCTCCTTTTACAATGCAGAATTAGAAACCACAGTATTAATAGTAGTAGAAGGGATTACCAAAAATGGACTACCTGTAGTAGGAAGGATGCTTTATAGTATCAAGAAATAAGTTTTTTCCCCTAATTTTAGTTATCCCCTGGCCTTCCAAATTTTTTAATCTCGTCCATGTAATAAACAACCTTGCGTGCAATGGCTGCTCTTTCGGTAATGGTACATTTTGATGCAATATCTATTGATTCATCCAACTGGCTTTCCAATTTTGCTAGTCTTTGTTCCTGAATTTCCGTGAGCTCATCCAGGTAACTCAGTTCGCTAACTTCACGCATTTTATTTTTCTACATTGCCATAAGGCGATCAAAGGCGAGATCCAATTCTGCTTTTGTTAATTTCGTTTTCATAATTGTATTGTTTAGTTATTGGCTGAAGGTGATAACTGTATTTTTAATATCCAAAAAAAAATAGCTTAAATCACTGATAGTTAGTGACATGTAACTAAACGTAAAATCAGACGAACATTGAATTGACCAAACATATGATTATGGGGTCCATGGGTCGAGTATATTTAGCCTTTGTTTGCCATTTTGCATGAGTTGTGCTGTAATTTGTAATGATCTCAATCTATATATCGAACTTTGTTATTCACAAAAAATCTTATAACAAATGAGTAAACAATATCTAAGTGGAGAGAGGATTCAAAAAGATGTTAAATCTGGTAAGTCAGTAGACGAAATTTTGAGAGGTATTTTTGAGTATACCTGTAATAAAATGCAGTTTGAATCTTTTGAAGAATGGGTTGCTCAAGTGGAGGGGCGTCCATTATGAATGGTATTCTTGTTGAAAAGAAATATCTTAATCCGTAGGCCACTCAAAATAATAACCTACGGTAAAGGCATTGTTTTGACTGATTGGTGTCATTTAGTGAGGTCATTTTTATGTAATTTTCCATTCATTATCTAACGCTTATAGCTGACTTGGGACAATTAGAAGTTGAAATTAACTCCAATGAATAAGTAGAAGAATTTGCAGGGTTTATTTTGGCTGAATCCGAAATGATTCAAACTGCTATTCAAAAATTGAGAAATTCATAAAGGAAAATTCAGAGCCTGGTGTACGCCATCATTGCACGTTATCAAATAATGTTTCCGGCATCGTTTCAATTCCATGGTCAGGAAATCATATCTACTGATTATCTAGAATTTTCAGAAATTCCATATTACCGTATTTTTCTTTTAAACTGCTGTATTCAGATTTTTTCTGTTCTAATAAATTTTTAAAAACTGCTTCTTCTCTAATGGAATCAAATAAAGGCATGTTATTTAACATGTGAAAATTGAATAGAAGATTCTTGTTTTCCTCTAACAACTCAAGAGCATCCTGATAGTTTCCACGCAAAAGATTTTCAATAATATGAAATTCAGTAAATGCGGATTTACCTTCAACTCCCAAAAAAATATTTATTTTGCTTGGAGTGACTGCCTCAATGGTTAATATAATTTTACTAAAATAATTTTTAGACCACCCCCTGGGGGTATTATTCAAAAATATTGCCTTGAAAGCACGTGAATTCATGCTTACAAGTGAAATTATTTTTCCTGATTACAATGAAACAACTCGTTGAACAACTTTTAGGTATGAGTTTAACTCCAGAAATTGTAAGAACAACAAATGAGTTAAAAACTAGATTCAAAGATGGTATATATCTTGAATTAGAAGTTGCTAGCAAAAAATTTTAGCATAAAACTTAACTAACCCACGCACTGGGTTTTTTACCAACTTATGTCAAATGCTTCATTGAGATTCATTTTGAATCTTAAAGGTCCTTAATTGAATCCTTCAATTTTAAGGAAACAACATATTATATTCGAATTTCGTATATACTTAAAACGGTAAAATTAAAATTTACCATGATAGAGAAGAAATCACCAGAAGCAGATGTATCAAGAAAATCCGGTCTTTATCTAAATATAGGTTTGGTTGTCAGTTTGTTAATTGTAATCACCGCATTTGAATGGAAGTTTTATGACGATGGTGCCCTTGCTGATTTGGGACAGGTGTCGGATGACTTCGAAGAAATGCTTGACATCCCTCCTACGGAACAACCACCTCCACCTCCTCCCA